>NZ_JALRNG020000158.1:0-264 GCF_030272875.2 Pseudomonas sp. BJa5 | reverse complement strand
TCACAGGCAGAAAAGACGCGCCTAAAAAGAACAATAAAAAAAACACCACCAAGCACGGCCACCCGAGACAAAAAAAAAAACCACCAAAAAAAGAGACAGTTGACAAAAAACCAAAACCCCCCCCGCCCACCAAGAAAACGACAAAAAACACCCACACACCCCCCCCCAACACCCCCACAAAAGGGGAGTCTCAGACCGCCCCGGCCTGTTAAACACCACACCCCAGGCGCCACAAAACACAAGAGAAGGACGGAACAACAAAAA
>NZ_JALRNG020000157.1:0-264 GCF_030272875.2 Pseudomonas sp. BJa5 | reverse complement strand
AGGCCGATGGGATGGCCCAGGCCGTGTGGGAAGAACGCCGCGCTGACGCCGGTGGCGACCGCCGCCTCGGGCGAGACGGTGATGACGCCGAAGCCCTTCAGGATGCCCATCAGGGTCAGGTGCGCATCCACGTGCAAGTGCTTGTAGTCCACGCCGCTGCGCACGCCGGCGCACATCGCCTGCTGCGCGGCATCGACGGCGTCGATCATCGCCTGGAACTCGCTGGCGGTGTCGTAGGCGTAGGTGCGGGTGATGTCGCTGGCG
>NZ_JALRNG020000156.1:0-266 GCF_030272875.2 Pseudomonas sp. BJa5 | reverse complement strand
GGGCTCCTGCGGCACGCGAGCGAGTTCACCGCGGTGACGAACCAGTTCGTCAACTCCTACAAGCGGCTGTGGGGCGGCGGGGAGGCCCCCAGCTACCTCAGCTGGGGCCACAACAACCGTTCGGCGCTCGTGCGCGTGCCCCTGTACAAGCCGGGCAAGGCCCAGAGCGGCCGCATCGAGTACCGCGGGATCGACTCGGCGACGAACCCGTACCTCTCCTACGCGGTCCTGCTCGGCGCCGGACTCAAGGGCATCGAAGAGGGGTA
>NZ_JALRNG020000155.1:0-268 GCF_030272875.2 Pseudomonas sp. BJa5 | reverse complement strand
CCTCAAGCGTGCCTAGGGCAGCGCGGCATTCGACGGCGATGGCCTGGCGTCCTACGCCAAGCCGTTCGTCGAAAAGGGAGAGCTGGTGTCATATGTGCTGGTCACCTACTCCGGGCGCAAGCTTGGCTTGCCGAGCACCGCCAATGCCGGGGGCGTGCATAACCTCTATGTCACCCACGGTGTCGAAGAACAGGCCGCGCTGATCCGGCGCATGGGCCGCGGTCTGCTTTTGACCGAACTTATGGGCCACGGCCTGAACATGGTCACC
>NZ_JALRNG020000154.1:0-268 GCF_030272875.2 Pseudomonas sp. BJa5 | reverse complement strand
TGGGACAACGGCGCGGTGACCGCATTCTTCAGCTTGTCCACTCGCCTGGTGTCGTTGGCCGGGACGCCGCCCAATCCCGAGTTATACCTGATGGGACGCCTGCCCAGGGCCGCTAAGTGAGCGGTTCACACGGGCGTTTGAACGTTTTTTTACCCCGCCTGTGCGCCGCTAATGCACGGGCTTGAGCGCGTTGCGTGGCTATGCGCCATTTCTGAAACATTTTGTTAAAAGTTGTTCCTTTAGTCTTTGTAGGGCTTTTGTATATTTC
>NZ_JALRNG020000153.1:0-268 GCF_030272875.2 Pseudomonas sp. BJa5 | reverse complement strand
GTCCGGGCGCTGCGCCATGTGCTGGGGTAGTCGTCATACGGGCCTCTTGGCCACGGTTTACCCCGGTGAGTATGAGCCCCGGGACTTGAGGAAGAAAGCCTGACTACAAACGCGCCGGCGCCGGCGACCCGCCCCGCGCCTGGGCCATGGCGGCCAGACGCACGGCCACGTTGGCCGCACCATAACCGCTGTAGCCAGTGCGCCGCTGGATGATCTCGAAGAAGAAGCGCTCCTCGAACGGCTCGGTGTACACGTGGAACAGCTCGCC
>NZ_JALRNG020000152.1:0-269 GCF_030272875.2 Pseudomonas sp. BJa5 | reverse complement strand
CGCCTTGGCCTGGGCCTCCACCACCTAGTCGTTGACATCGAAGACGAAGTGCCCAGCGTGGCCATGCACGGCCACGTTGGCGACATCCATCTCGAACAGCGCCTTGAGCGCGTCTACGTTCACCTTGACCAGATCGAAGAACGCCGACTTCCTGAGCTCGATGCAGTCGCTCCCCCCCCGGTCCGCGCTCATCAACCCCCCCGCCTGCCCGACGTAGTGCGCCTCGATCCCCTCCACGGTCACCCTGCCAGCGGCCGGATCGGCCTTGA
>NZ_JALRNG020000151.1:0-269 GCF_030272875.2 Pseudomonas sp. BJa5 | reverse complement strand
GCCATCGGTCGCCTGGCCCTGGGCGGCGGCCTGGATCTGGCGCTGGCCTGCGGCTACCGTGTGGGCGAACCGCAGACCCACGTCGGCCTGCCGGAAATCAACCTCTGCCTGCTGCCCGGCGCCGGCGGCACCCAGCGCCTGCCACGGCTGGTGGGCGTAGCGCCAGCGCTGGAGTTGATGCTGAGCGGCGCCCAGGTGCCTGTGGCCCGCGCCCTGGAGCTGGGCATTCTCGACCTCCTGGCCGACAGCGCCGGGCAACTGCTCGACTT
>NZ_JALRNG020000150.1:0-269 GCF_030272875.2 Pseudomonas sp. BJa5 | reverse complement strand
GCCACCCCATCGGTCAACGAAGGCGGTGAAATCACCTACACCGCCACCCTGACCAACCCGGCCGGCACTGCCATGACCATCACCCTCAGCAATGGTGAATCGATCACCATCGCGGCGGGTGAGACTTCGGGCAGCGTCACTGTCGCGGCACCGGACGACGATGTGTACCTCGACGCCGGACAGGTCGAAGCCACCATCACCGGCACCAGCGGTGGCGACTTCGAGAATCTGGCTGTGGATAACACCCCGGCTGTCACCGAGGTCAATGA
>NZ_JALRNG020000014.1:0-128623 GCF_030272875.2 Pseudomonas sp. BJa5 | reverse complement strand
TGAAACGTTCAACTCGTTGATTCTCAAGGAGTTTTCCGTTTCGACTGCGCCGGAAGTGGGGCGAATTATAGAGAGATAAAACGGGGCGTCAAGGGCTGATTTCAAAGTATTTCAAATCAGCCTGCGCCCCACTCTATATAGGCAGTGTTACTCCGCCTTCAGGGTGATGCGTGCAAACGCCTTTTTCCCCGCCTGGCAGACATGGGTAGCGCCAATAGCAAAGACAAAGCCGCGATCGACCACCTCACCATCAACCCGAACACTACCAGCAGCCAGCAGGTCACGAGCAGCAGCCGAGTTCTTCACCAGGCCCGCCTTGTTGAGCACAGCGGCGATCGGCATGTCTTCAGCGGCCAGTACCTCGACCTCCGGCAGGTCTTCCGGCAGCTCGCCTTCCTTCATGCGGTTACCGGCCGCACGATGCGCGTTGGCCGCAGCTTCTTCACCATGGAAGCGCGCAACGATCTCTTCAGCCAGCTTGATCTTGATGTCGCGCGGGTTCGCACCGGCATCGACGTCGGCGCGGAACGCATCGATCTCTTCCATCGAGCGGAAGCTCAGCAGCTCGAAGTAACGCCACATCAGGGTGTCAGGGATCGACACCAGCTTGCTGTACATGACGCCCGGCGCTTCCTGGATACCGACATAGTTACCCAGCGACTTGGACATCTTCTTGATGCCATCCAGACCTTCGAGCAGCGGCATGGTCACGATGTTCTGAGCTTCCTGGCCATAGGCACGCTGCAACTCGCGCCCCATGAGCAGGTTGAACTTCTGGTCGGTACCGCCCAGTTCGACGTCGGCCTTGAGCGCCACCGAGTCGTACCCCTGCACCAGCGGATAGAGGAACTCGTGAATGGCGATCGGCTGGTTGGTGGTATAGCGCTTGTCGAAGTCGTCGCGCTCGAGCATGCGCGCCACGGTGTACTGCGAAGCCAGGCGAATGAAGTCGGCCGGAGTCAGCTTGTCCATCCAGGTGGAGTTGAACGCAACCTCGGTCTTGGCCGGGTCGAGAATCTTGAACACCTGCTGCTTATAGGTCTCGGCGTTTTCCAACACCTGCTCGCGGGTCAGCGGCGGACGCGTGGCGCTCTTGCCGCTCGGGTCACCGATCATGCCGGTGAAGTCGCCGATCAGGAAGATCACCTGATGCCCCAGATCCTGGAACTGGCGCAGCTTGTTGATCAGGACGGTATGCCCCAGGTGCAGGTCGGGCGCCGTCGGGTCAAAGCCCGCCTTGATCCGCAGCGGTTGCCCGCGCTTGAGCTTCTCGACCAGTTCGGACTCAACCAATACCTCTTCCGCACCACGCTTGATCAGCGCTAGCTGCTCTTCAACCGACTTCATAACAGACCCGCAAGGCTCAGATTCAAAGGGCCCCAACCATACAAGATCAGCCATCAATTACAAGTTTTAGCCCGGAATGTGACCCCGTAGCCGACTGATGACGTCTGCGCGCTTGCACTGAAAGGGATTTGGTTATATTTTATACAGTTATTTCATCTTCATCATGTCATTCATCTTTTCCATTTCATCTTTTTCAAGCCAGTTCATCTATGACCAACGAACCGCCTAAAGCGCCCCCGCTTTATCCGAAGAGCCATCTGTTGGCCGCCAGCGGCATCGCCGCCTTACTCAGCCTGGCCTTGCTGGTGTTTCCCTCCAGCGAGGTAGAAGCCAAGAAAACCACCCTGAACCTGGAACTGGAGCTGGAGAGCCCTGCCGAGCAGCTCAAGCAGGAACCGAGCGCGCCACTGGCCCAGAACACAGACGCGTCCAGCGACTCGCCGTTCGCCCAGATCGACAACAGTGCCGCAGCGACCGAGGAAACCGCCAAGGTCGAGCCTGCATCTGCGCCCGCACCGCAGGCTGAAGCCGCGCCTGCGGCAAAAGTTGCTGCGGCCAAGGAACCGAGCCACCGTGAGGTGACTGTCAGCCGTGGCGACACCCTGTCGACCCTGTTCGCCAAGGTCGGCCTGCCAACTGCCGCCGTGCATGAAATACTGGCCAGCAACAAGCAAGCCAAGCAGTTCAGCCAGCTCAAGAACGGCCAGGTGCTGCAGATCGAACTGGACAAGGACGGTCAACTGACCAGCCTGCACAGCAAGGTCAGCAACCTGGAAACCATTCGCCTGACCAAGACCGCAAACGGTTACGCCTTCAACCGCGAGATCAGCAAGCCGGTCATGCGCTCGGCCTATGCCCACGGCACGATCAAGAGCTCGCTGTCGGCTTCCGGCCAGCGCGCCGGCCTGCCACACAACCTGACCATGGACCTGGCGAAGATCTTCGGCTACGACATCGACTTCGCCCAGGACATTCGCCATGGCGACGAATTCGACGTGATCTACGAACAGAAGGTCATGGATGGCAAGGTGGTCGGCACCGGTAACATCCTCTCCGCGCGCTTCACCAACCGCGGCAAGACCTTCAGCGCCGTTCGCTACACCAACAAGCAGGGCAATACCAACTACTACACCGCTGACGGCAACAGCATGCGCAAGGCCTTCATCCGCACCCCGGTTGACTTCGCCCGCATCAGCTCGCGCTTCTCGGCGGGGCGCAAGCACCCGATCCTCAACAAGATCCGCGCCCACAAGGGCGTCGACTACGCCGCGCCACGTGGCACGCCGATCAAGGCAGCCGGTGACGGCAAGGTGCTGCTGGCCGGTCGTCGCGGTGGCTACGGCAACACCGTGATCATCCAGCACGGCAACCGCTACCAGACCCTCTACGGACACATGCAGGGCTTCGCCAAGGGCGTGAAGACCGGCGGCACCGTCAAGCAGGGCCAGGTCATCGGTTATATCGGCACCACCGGCCTGTCGACCGGTCCACACCTGCACTACGAGTTCCAGGTCAACGGCGTGCATGTCGATCCGCTGGGGCAGAAGCTACCGATGGCCGACCCGATCGCCAAGGCCGAGCGCCAGCGCTTCATGCAACAAACCCAGCCCCTGGTTGCCCGCATGAACCAGGAAAAAGCGACCATGCTCGCTTCCAACAAGCGCTAAGCGATGGCGCTCTATCTGGGTGTGATGTCCGGGACCAGCCTCGATGGCCTGGACATCGCCTTGATCGAACAGGAGCAGCACACCCGGCTGCTCGCTACACACTACATTCCCATGCCCGCCAGCCTGCGCCAGGACCTGCTGGACCTGTGCGCCAGCGGTGCCGACGAGATCGCCCGCGCGGCCCTCGCCGAAGCGCAGTGGGTACGCCTGGCGGCCCAGGGCATCGAGCACCTGCTGGCGGCGCAAAACCTCAAGCCCGCGGATATCCGCGCCATCGGCAGCCACGGCCAGACCATTCGCCATGAGCCGGCGCGCGGCTTCACCGTACAGATCGGCAACCCGGCGCTGCTGGCCGAACTGACCGGCATCTGCGTGGTGGGTGATTTCCGTCGTCGCGATGTGGCCGCGGGCGGCCAGGGCGCACCCTTGGTCCCGGCCTTCCATGAAGCGCTGTTCGAACACCAGGGCGAGCGCCTGGCCGTATTGAACGTCGGCGGCTTCAGCAACCTGAGCCTGATCGAGCAGGACAAGCCGGTCAGCGGCTTCGACTGCGGCCCCGGCAATGTGCTGCTCGATGCCTGGATACACGAGAAGCAGGGCCAAGGCTATGACGCCAATGGCACCTGGGCCGCCAGCGGGCAGGTCAACGCGGGCCTGCTCGCAGCCCTGCTCAGCGACCCGTTCTTCGCCGGCACTGGCCCCAAGAGCACGGGTCGTGAGGTGTTCAACCTGCCGTGGCTCAAGCATCACCTGACCGCACAGCCGCTGATTGCCGATGCCAACGTCCAGGCCACCCTGCTGGAGTTGACCGCTCACAGCATTGTCAGCTCCCTGCAGGCCGCCCAGGTGGCTACCCAGGCGCTGCTGGTCTGTGGTGGCGGCGCCCATAACGGCGCGCTGATGGCTCGCCTGGCCACCCTGCTGCCTGCTGCCCGGGTGAGCAGCACCGCCGCCCTGGGTATCGATCCGGACTGGGTCGAGGCCATGGCCTTCGCCTGGCTTGCCCACTGCTGCCTGCAGGGCATACCCGGCAACCGCCCCAGCGTCACCGGCGCCCGCGGCCTGCGAGTGCTCGGCGCGATCTACCCGGCCTGACCCGCACATAGCAAAACGCCGCGCATAAGCGCGGCGTTTGCGGTGCAACCTGCCCTGCGATCAGATCGAGAACGAAGAACCGCAACCACAGGTGGTGGTGGCGTTCGGGTTCTTGATAACGAAACGCGAGCCTTCCAGGCCTTCCTGGTAATCCACTTCGGCTCCTGCCAGGTACTGGAAGCTCATTGGATCGACGACCAGGGCCACGCCTTCACGCTCGACGATGGTGTCGTCTTCGGCGACGTCCTCATCGAAGGTGAAACCGTATTGAAAACCCGAGCAACCGCCGCCGGTCACGAACACTCGCAACTTCAGGCGATCATTGCCTTCCTCATCGACCAGGGTCTTCACCTTGTGCGCTGCACCCTCAGTGAACTGCAATGCCAGAGGGGTGAAGGATTCGACGCTCATGCTGACTATCTCCCGGCGCTATGCCGCCATAATGCGTGATGACGCGCATTATCCGCTTCCCCGAGAAAATCGGTCAACAATTGTGCGGCTTTCGTCTGCCCTGCGTCGCCAAAAACAACAAGGCCCGCACAAGGCGGGCCCGTTGACAGCTGGCTGTCTTATGGCAGCAAGCCCGCATGGGACAGGCCCAGGCGCTCATCCAGGCCGAAGAGGATGTTGAGGTTCTGTACCGCCTGGCCCGATGCGCCTTTGACCAGGTTGTCGATCACCGACAGCACCACCACCAGGTCGCCGCCCTGCGGCCGATGCACGGCAATGCGGCAGACGTTGGCGCCGCGCACGCTGCGGGTTTCCGGATGGCTGCCGGCGGGCATTACGTCGACGAACGGTTCATCGGCATAACGCTTCTCGAACAGCGCCTGCAGGTCGACCGAGGTGTCGGCGACGGTGGCGTACAAGGTCGAGTGAATGCCGCGGATCATCGGGGTCAGGTGCGGAACGAAGGTCAGGCCGACGTCACCGCCTGCGGCCCGGCGCAGGCCCTGGGTGATTTCCGGCAGGTGGCGGTGGCCCTTGACCGCATAGGCCTTCATGCTTTCACCGGCTTCGCAGAACAGCGAGCCGACGGAAGCACCGCGACCGGCACCGCTGACCCCGGACTTGCAGTCGGCGATCAGGCGCGAAGCGTCGGCGATGCCGGCTTCGAGCAGGGGCAGGAAGCCCAGCTGGGTAGCGGTCGGGTAGCAACCCGGCACGGCAATCAGGCGCGCCTGGCGGATCTGCTCGCGATTGACCTCCGGCAGGCCGTAGACCGCATCCTTGAGCAGTTCCGGCGCGCCATGGGGCTGGCCGTACCATTTAGCCCACTCATCGGCATCCTGCAGGCGGAAGTCGGCGGACAGGTCGATGACCTTGGTGCCGGCAGCCAGCAGTTCGCCCGCCAGGGCATGGGCGACACCGTGCGGAGTGGCGAAGAACACCACGTCGCAGGCCGCCAGGGTTTTCACGTCCGGTACGCTGAACGCCAGGCCGTCATAGTGGCCGCGCAGGTTCGGGTACATGTCGGCAACGGCCAGGCCTGCTTCGGATCGCGAGGTAATGACCGCAACCTCTGCCTGTGGATGCTGTGCCAACAGACGCAACAGCTCGACCCCGGTGTAACCCGTGCCGCCAACAATACCGACCTTGACCATAACGCGTGCCCCTTATCAACGAACCGACTGGAAAGCCCACGATGATAGGGATCCTGCAACACGCTCACAACTGTTGAGATGGCCCGCCAGGCCCTCAGCCTCTACTATCTGACGACCGTGAACCCTGAAGGAACTCAACCCCATGCTTTACCTTTGGATCAAAGCCCTGCACATCGTCAGCGTGGTCTGCTGGTTTGCCGGCCTGTTCTACCTGCCACGGCTGTTCGTCTACCACGCCCAGAGCCAGGACAGCATCAGCCAGGAACGCTTCGTGACCATGGAGCGCAAGCTCTACCGCGGCATCATGGGCCCGGCGATGATCGCCACCTTCATCTTCGGCATCTGGCTGCTCAGCCTGACCCCGGGCTTCCTCAGCCAGGGCTGGATGCACGCCAAGCTCACCCTGATCGTCCTGCTCACCGGTTATCACCACATGTGCGGTGCCCAGCTCAAGCGCTTCGCCCGCGGTGAAAACACCCGCAGCCATGTCTATTACCGCTGGTTCAATGAAGTCCCCGTGGTGATCCTGCTCGGTATCGTCATCCTGGTGGTGGTCAAACCGTTCTAATCTCAGTTATCACTCAGCCTCGGGAAGCCCGTCATGTCATTGCCTGCCCTGCTCGAACACCGCTTGCGCCTGCCGGTGGTTGCGGCGCCGATGTTTCTGATCTCCAACCCGCAACTGCTGCTGGCCTGCTGCGCAGGCGGCGTGGTGGGCAGCTTCCCGGCACTGAACCAGCGCGACAGCGCAGGCTTCAAGGCCTGGCTGGAGGAAGTCGAAGCGGGCCTTGCGCTGCTGGACAATCCTGCGCCTTACGCCGTCAACCTGATCGTCCACCAGAGCAACCCGCGCTTGCAGGCAGACCTGGCGATCTGCGTCGAGCACAAGGTACCGATCGTGATCACCAGCCTCGGCGCGGTGAAGGAACTGGTCGACGCGGTGCACAGCTACGGCGGGCTGGTGTTCCATGACGTCACCACCCGCCGGCATGCGGAGAAAGCTGCCGAAGCCGGCGTCGATGGCCTGATCGCCGTAGCCGCCGGGGCTGGCGGCCATGCCGGCACCTGGAGCCCGTTTGCCCTGGTCGCCGAGATCCGTCAGTTCTTCGACAAGACCCTGCTGCTGGCCGGCTGCCTGAACCGTGGCCACGAAATCTTCGCCGCACAACTGCTTGGCGCCGACCTCGCCTACCTCGGCACGCGCTTTATCGCCACCCACGAAAGCCGCGCGCCAGATGCCTACAAGGAAATGATGCTGGGCGCCAAGGCCGCCGATATCATCCACACCGCCGCCGTTTCCGGAGTGCCGGCCAGCTTCATGCGCCAGAGCCTGGAGAATGCCGGCTTCGACATGGCGGCCCTGCGCGGCAATCTCGAAACCAAGCTCAAACCCATCCACGACGAGGCCAAGGCCTGGAAAACGGTGTGGTCCGCCGGGCAAGGCGTCGGCGCCATCGACGAACTGTGCCCTGCCGCCGAACTCATCGCCCGCCTGGATGCCGAATACCGCCAGGCGCAAGCCGCTGCGAGCGCCCTGGGCCAGCGCTGGCCCGGCTGATTCCTGTAAACTGGACGTTTCGACCCTATCCCCCTCTGGAGTACTGCATGACCCGTTACGCCATGATCACCGGTGCCTCCAGCGGTCTGGGCCTGGCGCTGGCCGAGGCCCTGGCGCGTCGGGGACGCAATCTGATCCTGGTGGCGCGGCAGCGCGACCTGCTCGAACCCATCGCCATCGAGTTGACCCAGCGCTTTGGCGTCGAGGTGCTGTTCCGTGCCTGCGACCTGGGCGAACCGCTGCGCCTGTCGGGGTTCCTGCTGGAGCTGGAGGAAAGCGATCGACAGATCGATCTGCTGGTCAACTGCGCCGGCATTCGCTCCTACGGCCCGTTCCTGGCCCAGGAGTGGGCTGATGAACAGGACCTGATCGAGGTGAACATCCTCGCCCTGACCCGCCTCTGTCACGCGCTGGGCAATGCCATGGCGGTCCAGGGTGGTGGGCAAATCCTCAATGTCGCCTCGCTGGCCGCCTTCGCTCCCGGCCCGTGGATGGCCAGCTATGCCGCCAGCAAGGCCTATGTGCTGCACTTCTCCGAAGCCCTGCGTGAAGAACTCAAGCGCACCGGCATCAAGGTCTCTGTGCTGTGCCCAGGACCGGTTCGCTCGCCATTGCGGCGCATTCCCCGCCTGGACAAGGGCAAGCGCAGCCTGAGCCCCGAGGAAGTGGCGCTGTACACCGTTCGCGCCCTGGACAAGAACCGCGCGCTGATCATTCCCGGTCGACGCAACCGCTGGCTGGCCTTCAGCCCCCGGCTACTGACACGCTGGATGGCGCGCAAGCTGGCCGGCGCCATCAACCAGGCCTATTGCCCACGCTGAGCGTACGGGACTGGGCGTCGGCGCCCGGCCTGAGTACACTCAGGCCCGATCACTCTCATGGAGCAACCGTAGTGGATACTCTGTTCACCAAGATCATCAACCGGGAGATCCCGGCCAAGATCATCTACGAGGACGACCAGGTCCTGGCCTTCCACGATATCGCCCCACAGGCGCCAGTGCACTTTCTGGTCGTCCCGAAAAAGCCGATCCGCACCCTCAACGACCTGACCGAAGAGGACAAGGGACTGGCCGGGCACATCCTGTTCACCGCCCAGCGCCTGGCCAAGGAACTGGGTTGTGAAGACGGCTTCCGTGTGGTCATGAACTGCAACGAGCAGGGTGGCCAGACCGTCTACCACATCCACATGCACGTGCTGGGTCAGCGCCAGATGCACTGGCCGCCGGGCTGATCCAGGGCAAGCCCGATCATCTCGATTGCGGTAAACTGTCGGGCACATTCTTGCGGAGGTGCCCGATGGCTACCGAACGTCACTATTCGCCGCTCGACCGCTTGTTGCTGCAGGCCGACACCGCCATGCGCACCTTGCTGCCCTTCAGCGGCCACCCTTCCCGCCCCTCCCCGGCGATCATCCAGCCGGACGCCGATCTGGACGACACCCAGACCCGCCACGTGGCCGGCTTGATGCGCATCAACCACACCGGTGAAGTCTGCGCCCAGGCGCTGTACCAGGGCCAGGCACTGACGGCCAAGTTGCCGCAGGTGCGCAAGGCCATGGAACACGCCGCCGAGGAAGAAATCGACCATCTAGCCTGGTGCGAGCAGCGTATCCGTCAGCTCGGCAGCCATCCCAGCGTGCTCAATCCGTTGTTCTATGGCATGTCGTTCGGCATCGGCGCCCTCGCCGGCCTGGTCAGCGACAAGGTCAGCCTGGGTTTCGTCGCCGCCACCGAACATCAGGTGTGCAAGCACCTGGACGAGCACCTGGAGCAGATTCCGAACGAGGATGAAAAATCCCGGGCCATTCTCGAACAGATGCGTATCGACGAAGAACAACACGCCGAATCGGCCCTCGAGGCTGGCGGCTTCCGCTTCCCGGCCCCGGTGCGCTTTGGCATGAGCCTGATGGCCAAGGTCATGACCAAGAGCACCTACCGCATCTAGGACACGCCATGACAGAACGCTTCGATGCCAAGGATCTGGCCCGCGCTGTCAGCGCCGGCGTTCTCAACCCTGGCCAGGACCAGGCCCTGCTCGAGTTTCTCAAGCGCCAGCCCGCCACGCAGGCCAGCTTCCAGCTGGCCCATGTAGCCTTCTACTTCGGTGCCCTGCTGATCATGGGCGCCATGGGCTGGCTGCTCAGCGAAGCCTGGATGCGCATCGGCGACAGCGCATTGCTGCTGATCGCCCTGGCCTACATTGGCGGCCTGACCCTGGCGGGGCTGCTGATGCAGCGGCGCGGCCAGACCATCCCCGCCGGCGTGCTCGGCGCGGTTGCGGTCAGTATCGTGCCCCTGGCGGTATTCGCCGTGGAGCGCCTGACCGGCTTCTGGCCACTGGACGACAGCCAGGGCAACTACCACAACTACTACACCTACGTGCAGGGCGGCTGGTTGCTGATGGAAGCGGCAACGGTGCTCGCCGGCCTGCTGATGCTGCGCCTGATTCCCTTCCCGTTCATTGTGATGCCGATTGCCGTGGCGCTATGGTTCATGTCCATGGACCTGAGCGAATGGGTCTACGGTGACGCCTTCAACTGGGATCAGCGGCGCACGGTTTCGCTGTGGTTCGGCCTGGCCCTGCTCGTGGTGTTCCTGCTGGTCGATGGCCGTACCCGCCAGGACTACGCCTTCTGGGGCTACCTGGCCGGATTGCTGGCGTTCTGGCTGGGCCTGACCCTGATGGACAGCGATAGCGAGCTGGGCAAGGCACTGTATTGCCTGGTCAACCTTGGCCTGATGGCCCTCGCCGTACTGCTGCGCAGGCCAGTGTTCATGGTTTTCGGTGCCATGGGCGTGGCCGCGTACCTGGGCTACCTGTCGTACGAAGTGTTTGCCGAATCCTTGCTGTTCCCGCTGGTGTTGACCCTGATTGGCCTGGGGGTCATCGGCCTTGGCCTGTTCTACCAGAAACACCGCGAGCGCTTGAGTGCGCGCCTGCGCGCGCAACTGCCGGCCGGCCTGCTGCAACTGCTGCCGGGATTGCGCCGCTGAGCGCTGGACACAACAAAACAAAAGGGCCCTTGATGGGCCCTTTGTTCAATCAACCCAGTTCGACGATCTCGTAACTGTGGGTGATTTCAACACCCGCCCGCCCGAGCATGATCGAGGCCGAGCAATACTTCTCTGCCGACAGCTCGACCGCACGCTTGACCTGGGCTTCCTTCAGGCCACGGCCCTTGACCACGAAGTTCAGGTGGATCTTGGTAAACACCTTGGGATCTTCAGTGGCGCGCTCGGCTTCCAGGAAGGCCTCGCAGCTTTCCACCGCCTGGCGGGACTTCTTCAGGATGCTGACCACATCGAAGTTGCTGCAGCCACCCAGGCCCAGCAGGAGCATTTCCATGGGCCGTACACCCAGGTTACGCCCACCGGCATCGGGCGGACCGTCCATGACCACGACATGGCCACTGCCTGATTCGCCCAGAAACATGGCTTCACCTGCCCACTGGATACGCGCCTTCATCACCCGGACTCCACTTGCTTGAAAAAAGGCTGCCAGCTTAGACCCAGACGGCCCCGTGGAAAAGCTCAAGCGTACGAGTAAATCTGCCGATACAACGACAAGTGTCTGATAAGCTGACGCCAAATCACTGGCGCCAGGCGCCAGGCACTCTATAAAAGTGATGAAGCGTCGCCTCTTACCGGGATTCAGCCATGGTTGCATCAGCCCTTTCAGCCAAGATCAAAAACATCGACAAGCTGCTCGCGCATTGCCAGCGGCGTCGTTACGCCGCCAAGAGCAACATCATCTGCGCTGGCGACACGGCCGATACCCTGTCGTTCATCGTCAAGGGCTCGGTCACCATCCTGATCGAGGACGATGACGGCCATGAGATGATCATTGCCTACCTCAACAGCGGTGATTTCTTCGGCGAGCTGGGGCTGTTCGAGCCCACCGGGCAGGAACAGACACGCAGCGCCTGGGTACGAGCCAAGAGCGAATGTGAAGTGGCGGAAATCAGTTACGACAAGTTTCGCGAGCTGGCGCGCCAGGACCCGGACATTCTCTACGCCCTGGGCAGCCAGATGGCCCAGCGCCTGCGCAATACCACGCGCAAGGTCGGCGACCTGGCCTTCTTCGATGTCACCGGGCGTGTCGCCCGTTGCCTGCTGGAGCTGTGCAAGCAGCCCGACGCCATGACCCATCCCGACGGTATGCAGATCAAGATCACCCGCCAGGAAATCGGCCGCATCGTGGGCTGCTCGCGGGAGATGGTCGGCCGCGTGCTCAAGGATCTTGAAGAACGCAGCCTGGTTCACGTCAAAGGCAAGACCATGGTGGTCTTCGGTACCCGTTAATCCCGGGCGATACCCTCGATCACCTGGGCGTAGGCACTGCCGAGGCGTTCGAGCAGCGGCGCTTGTGGAACCACTTCATGCAGGGCGATGTGACTGTCGGCCAGGCAGCGCTGCTCCAGATCGCAACATTCGTTGAAGCGGTTGACCGCGGCCACCATCGACTTGCGCTCGTTATCCAGCAGCAGGGCGCCATGCACCAGCACCACCGGACGCTTGCCACCCAGCCCCTGGCGCCAGCGCTGGGCCGTGCCGACCAGCTTGCGACCGTTGAGGTTAACGTTGTACCGACCATCGCAGAACGCCCCTTCGATCTCCCCGACCGAAGCCAGCCCACCCCACTCGCGCAACACATCGCACAAGGGCAGGCACAGACGTTCATAAGCATTCTCGATGCGGCCGTGGTCGCCCTCGCTGCGCGGCGCCACATAGACCAGGGCGATATTGATCACCGCAGGCGACTGCGGCACCGGCTCACCGCCGGTTTCGCGCAACAGCACCGGCCAGCCACCGATGGCAAGTTCGACGCAGGCTGCCTCGAAGCCCTCCAGGCGGCTCATGCGTCGCGGCATGACCAGGGCGCGATCGGTCGGTCGCCAGAACAACAGGCCATGGTCCTTTTCACCCTTGCACACCGCCGCCAGCAGATCCTGTTCGGCATGCAGGCCGGCCTCGACAGTCACATCCAGTATTTGATCAGTCATCACAGCAACCTTGTAGGTACAAAAAAGCCGGCAATGCCGGCTTCAACGTGAATCACTCCGGATCTTGCACCGGGTTATTGACTGGGATATGCACCTCACGCTCAGGGAAAAACAGGCGCTGCAGTTCCAGGCCCGGGTTCTGGGCACGCATGAAGGCTTCGCCCACCAGGAACGAGTAGACCTCGTTGATTTCCATCAGCTCGACATCGGCCCGGGTGAGAATGCCGCTCTCGGTAATGGCCAGGCGATCACGGGGAATGCGCGGCAACAAGTCGAGGGTGGTTTCCAGGCTGACGTCGAAGGTGTGCAAGTTGCGGTTGTTGACGCCGACCAGCGGGGTGTCGAGGGTCTTCAGGGCACGCTCCAGCTCGTCGCCGTCGTGAACCTCGACCAGCACGTCCAGGCCAACGCTTTTGGCCGTGGCGGCCAGTTCGGCCATCTTCACATCGTCCAGCGCGGCAACGATCAGCAGCACACAGTCGGCGCCCAGGGCGCGGGCTTCGACGATCTGGTAAGGATCGATCATGAAGTCCTTGCGGATCACCGGCAGCTTGCACGCGGCACGCGCCTGCTGCAGGTAGAGGTCGGCACCCTGGAAGTAGTCGACGTCGGTCAGCACCGACAGGCAGGTCGCACCGCCCTTCTCGTAGCTGACGGCAATCTCGGCCGGCACGAAGTGCTCGCGGATCACGCCCTTGCTCGGCGAAGCCTTCTTGATCTCGGCGATCACCGCCGGCTGCTTGCGCTTGGCCTGCTCGATCAGCGCCTTGGCAAAACCACGTGGGGCATCGGCCGTTTTAGCCAACTGCTCGAGTTCTGCCAGGCTGACCCGGGCACTGCGCTCGGCAACTTCTTCAACCTTGCGGGCGAGGATCTTTTCCAGCACCGTCGGTACACTCATGCTTCATTCTCCACCTTGAATACCGCGGTAAAGGCGCCCAGCTCCTGCAGCTTCTCCCAGGCCAGCCCGGTGTGCAGAACGTCGTGGGCCAGTTCCACACCGGCTTTGAGACTCATCGCGTGGTCGGCGGCATAGAGCGCCGCACCAGCGTTGAGCACGATCATTTCGGCGGCCTTCTGGCCGTTCTCGGTCTTGCGTCGGCTCAGCGCATCACGGATCAGCTCCAGCGATGCCTCTGGGCCTTCGACCGCCAGGCCATGCAGACTCTGGCTCTTCATGCCGAGGTCTTCCGGCTCGACCCAGTACTCGGTGATCTGGTCATTCTTCAGTTCGGCGACGAAGGTCGGTGCGGCCAGGCTGAACTCATCCAGGCCATCCTTCGAATGCACCACCAGCACATGCTTGCTGCCCAGGCGCTGCAGCACCTCGGCCAGTGGGCGGCACAGGGCCTGGGTGAAGACCCCGACCACCTGGTGCTTCACGCCGGCCGGATTCGTAAGCGGACCGAGCATGTTGAACAAGGTGCGCAGACCCAGCTCGCGACGCGGGCCGGCAGCGAACTTCATGGCCTTGTGATGGGTCTGGGCGAACATGAAACCGATGCCGAGGCTGTCGATGCAGCGGGCAACCTGCACGGGGGTCAGGTTCAGGTAGATACCGGCGGCCTCCAGCAGATCGGCGCTGCCGCTCTTGCCGGAGACGGCACGGTTGCCGTGCTTGGCCACCGTACAACCTGCCGCCGCCAGGACGAAGGCCGAGGCGGTGGAGACGTTGAAGATGTTGGCGCCATCGCCACCGGTGCCGACGATATCGACCACGCCGTCGAGGGTCTGCAGCTCGACCTTGTCGGCCAGCTCGCGCATTACCGACACCGCGCCGACGATCTCGTCGATGCTCTCGCTCTTCATGCGCATGCCCATCAGGAAGGCGCCGATCTGCGCTTCGCTGCATTGGCCGGTCATGATCTCGCGCATGACGTCACGCATTTCTTCGGTGCTCAGGTCCAGATGGCCGACGATGCGGCTGAGCGCGCTCTTGATATCCATGATCGATCCTTAGCGGCGGCCGCCGGTCTGCTTGAGGAAGTTGGCGAACAGCTCGTGGCCCTGTTCGGTGAGGATCGACTCGGGGTGGAACTGTACCCCTTCGATGTTCAGGGTCTTGTGGCGCAGGCCCATGATCTCGTCCACCGAACCGTCTTCGAAGGCGGTCCAGGCGGTCAGCTCCAGGCAGTCGGGCAAGGTTTCGCGCTTGACCACCAGCGAGTGATAGCGGGTGACGGTCAGCGGGTTGTTGAGGCCGGCGAATACACCCTGGTCCTTGTGGAACACCGGGCTGGTCTTGCCGTGCATCACCTGGCGGGCGCGCACCACATCGCCACCGAACGCCTGGCCGATGGACTGGTGGCCCAGGCAGACGCCCAGGATCGGCAGCTTGCCGGCGAAATGCAGGATGGCCTCCAGCGACACGCCGGCTTCGGTCGGGGTGCAAGGGCCGGGAGAAACGACGATGCGCTCGGGGTTCAGGGCTTCGATCTGGGCGATGGTCAGTTCGTCATTGCGAATGACCTTGACCTCTGCACCCAGCTCGCCGAGGTACTGCACGACGTTGTAGGTGAAGGAGTCGTAGTTGTCGATCATCAGTAACATCTGGGTTCAACCTCTTGCATCGACTGACTTTGATGATATGCCTTGCGTACCAAGGGCGTACGCAGACCGCTCTGTGTGCGACGGTGCAGTGACAGCGACAGCGGTTTGAGAAAGGCAAAGCGGTACTGGGCCGGAAGATCCGGCAGGAGATAAAGTCAGGCGCGCCAACGCCAACGGGCGTGGGCCTTGATAACGCGCATCAAGAGTTTGCTGACGATCAACACGGGGTAGGTCTCGTTCATACGTTCCCGCACAGTAGCCTACCGCAGCGGTACGCGCAATATGACGGAGGCATGCCGAAACGCTTTATCGATGGAAGACCGGCGCAATGCTTTGCTAACGTCCCTGGGCGTCATCCGATAACAACAACGAAAAAGGATCTTGCGATGTTGAAAGCGCGTTCGCTATTACCCTGTGCTTTTTCCCTGCTGGCCCTGGCCTGCTCCAGTGCCATTGCCAGCCCTTCCCCCTACTCCACCCTGATCGTGTTTGGCGACAGCCTCAGCGATGCCGGCCAGTTCCCCGACAGCAATGGCCCGGCAGGCTCCGTGCAGCGCTTCACCAATCGGGTCGGCCCGAGCTACGGCAATGGAGAACCGTTCGCCGCCGTGTCGCCCATGCTGCTGGGCACCCAGCTGGGGATCTCACCGACAGAACTGGGCGCCTCCACCTCCCCGGTCAATGCCGCACTGGGCTTGCCCGACGGCAACAACTGGGCAGTCGGTGGTTATCGCACCGACCAGATCCTCGACTCGATCACCGGCACCTCCGATGTGGTGATACCCCCGGGTAATCCCGGCGCCGGGACTGTGCTGCGGGAACGCCCGGGCTACCTGGCCGGTGGCCTGCGTGCCGATCCCAATGCCCTCTACTACCTGACCGGCGGCGGCAACGATTTCCTCCAGGGCCGTATCACCAGCCCGGCAACGGCAGCGGCGGCAGCAAATCGCCTGGCCGCCAGCGCCCAGGCCCTGCAGCAGGCGGGCGCCAACTACATCATGGTCTGGCTGCTGCCCGACCTGGGCCTGACCCCGGCGATCAGCGGCACGCCCCAGCAAGGCGCGGCCTCGCAGTTGAGCAGCCTGTTCAACCAGCAACTGATCGGCCAGCTGGCGCAAATCGATGCACAGGTCATCCCCCTGAACGTGCCCCTGCTGCTCCAGGAAAGCCTGGCCAACCCGGAACAGTTCGGCCTGGCCAGCGGGCAGAACCTGGTCGGCACCTGCTTCAGTGGCAATGGCTGCCGGGAAAACCCGCTGTATGGCATCAACAGCGCCACCCCGGACCCAAGCAAGCTGCTGTTCAATGACGGGGTTCACCCCACCAGCGCGGGCCAGGATCTGATTGCGGACTACGCCTTTTCAATTCTCTCCGCCCCCTGGGAACTGACGTTGCTTCCGGAAATGGCCCACGCCAGCCTGCGCGCCCACCAGGATGAACTGCGCAACCAGTGGCAAGGCAAGTGGCAAGCGGTTGGCCAGTGGCAGGCCATTGTCGCCGCCGGTGGACAGGACCTGGATATCGACAGCCAGCGCAGCTCGGCCAGCGCTGACGGCCACGGCTACAACCTGACCCTGGGCGGCAGTTATCGCCTGGATGCCGCCTGGCGCCTGGGCGTCGCGGTCGGCGCCTATCAACAGAAGCTGGAAGCGGGCGAGCAGGACTCCGACTACAAGCTCGACAGTTACCTGGCAACCGCCTTCGCCCAGTTCCAGCAGGACCGCTGGTGGGCCGACGCCACCCTGACCGGCGGCCACCTGGATTACAGCGACCTGAAGCGAGCCTTCGCCCTGGGCGTCAACGATCGCACTGAAAAGGGCGATACCAATGGCGAGCTCTGGGCCTTTGCCGCGCGCCTGGGTTATGACCTGGCCGCCCCTGGCAGCGAATGGAGCCTGTCACCCTTCGTCAGCGCCGACTATGCACGGGTGGAAGTCGATGGCTATGCCGAGAAAGGCACCCGCGCCACCGCGCTGAGCTTCGACGACCAGGATCGCGAGTCGCGACGCCTGGGTGTGGGATTGCAAGGCAAGTACCAGGCGGCGCCAGCCACGCTGCTGTTTGCCGAGCTCGCTCACGAACACGAGTTCGAGGACGATCGCCAGGACCTGGGCATTCATCTCAACAGCCTGCCGGGCAATGACTTCACCCTGACCGGCTACACACCGCAGAGCAACATGGACCGGGCAACGCTCGGTATCAGCCAGACCCTGGCGCCGGGGCTGGCCCTGCGCGGCAGCTACAACTGGCGCAAGAGCGATGAGCTGACCCAACAGGGGATCAACCTGGCCGTCAGCCTGGACTTCTGAGCCCCAAAAAAAACGGCGCCCACCTGGAGCGCCGTTTTTTCATCAACTGCGTGGCGTCTGTTCCGCCAGCGCCACCGCGCGGAACATGGCCCGGCGCTTGTTGATGGTTTCTTCCCATTCCAGGGCCGGCACCGAGTCGGCAACGATGCCGCCACCCGCCTGCACATGCAGTTCACCGTCCTTGATCACCGCGGTACGAATGGCAATCGCGGTGTCCATGTTGCCGTTCCAGGCGAAGTAACCGACGGCCCCGCCGTAGACCCCGCGCTTGACCGGCTCCAGTTCGTCGATGATTTCCATGGCGCGGATCTTCGGCGCCCCGGACAAGGTCCCGGCCGGCAGGATGGCACGCAGTGCATCCATGGCACTGAGGCCCTGCTTCAACTCGCCGGTGACGTTGGAGACGATGTGCATGACGTTGGAATAACGCTCGATCACCATTTTCTCGGTGACCTTGACCGAGCCTGTCTCCGATACCCGCCCGGTGTCGTTGCGACCCAGGTCGATCAGCATCAGGTGCTCGGCGATTTCCTTGTCGTCCGACAGCAGGTCCTCTTCCAGCGCCCGATCCGCTTCCTCGGTGGCGCCCCGTGGCCGGGTACCGGCGATCGGGCGGACGGTGACCAGGTTGTCTTCGACGCGCACCAGCACTTCCGGCGAGCTGCCGACCACATGGAAGTCGCCGAAGTTGAAGAAGTACATGTACGGCGTCGGGTTGAAGCAGCGCAGCGCCCGGTACAGGTCGATGGGCGCGGCCTTGAAGTCGATGGACATGCGCTGGGACGGCACTACCTGCATGCAGTCACCGGCCAGGATGTACTCCTTGATGGTATCGACCGCGCGCTCGTAGTCGCTCTGGGTAAAACTGGAACGGAAGGCCGGCTCGGCAGCGGGCGGGCCGCCCAGTTCCAGGCCACGACGCGGGGTGATCGGCTGGCGCAGTTGCTCCAGCAGTGCTTCCAGGCGCGCCAGGCCGTTTTCGTAGGCCTGCTCCCGGGCAGGGTCGACCAGCACGATCGCGTGCATCTTGCCCGCCAGGTTGTCGAACACCACCACGGCATCGGAAACCATCAGCAGGATGTCCGGTACGCCCAATGGATCGGGGTTCGGGCACTTGCCCAGACGGCGCTCGACATAGCGCACGCAGTCATAGCCGAAGTAACCGACCAGACCACCGTTGAAGCGCGGCAGGCCGGCGATGGTCGGCACCTTGTAGCGGTCCTTGAAGCTTTCGACGAAAGCCAGCGGGTCTTCGACCTCGTGGGTTTCGATCTCTTCACCGTCGTGGGTGATCCGCACCTGGTGATCATGCACCCGCATCACGGTGCGGCACGGCAGACCGATGATCGAGTAACGCCCCCACTTCTCGCCGCCCTGCACCGATTCGAGCAGGTAGGAGTTGGGTTGGTCAGCCAGTTTCAGGTAGATCGACAACGGCGTGTCGAAGTCGGCCAGGGTTTCGCAGGCCAGGGGAATGCGGTTGTAGCCGGCAGCGGCCAGGCGCAGGAATTCTTCGCGGGTCATGATAGCCTCGTGGCAAGCAGCAATGGGGTCAGGCAGGCAAACGGGCCGGCAACGGCCGGCAGACCAACGTCAGGCGCGCCAACGCCAGCGGGCCAGGGCCTTGATGACTTTCATCCAGAGTTTGCCGGATACCGCCACGATGGAATCTCGATCTGAGGGGGGATTAACGTCCGTCAACGTTATCCCAGTGGCCGGTTCTAAGCAACCTGGCAACAGTGCACGCAGGTCGTCGATTACCAGGCACGGGGCTTCCTCGCTGATCGGTCGCCCGTGGTTGTAGCCATAGGTGAGGCCCACGCATTTGACTCCAGCGGCCTTGGCGGCCAGTACATCGCTGCGCGAGTCGCCAACGAACAGGGCCTGTTCGGCCGGCACGTTGGCCATTTTCATCACGAACAGCAGGGCTGCCGGGTCGGGTTTCTTCTGCGGCAAGGTATCGCCGCCGATGATCCAGCGAAAGTAACGACCGATCTTCATCTGGTCGAGCAAGGGGCCAACGAAGCGTTCCGGCTTGTTGGTGATCAGGGCCATTTCCACGCCCTGCTTGTGCAGCCACTTGAGGGTGTCGCGCACACCGGGGTAGACCACGGTCAGTTCATGGCTCTCGGCATAGGCCTGCATGAACAGTTCAAGGCCCTGTTCCGCTTCGTCGTCATCGACTGAAGCATGGTCCAGGCCGCCGGCCAGGGCCCGGCGCACCAGCACCGGAGCCCCATTGCCGACCCAGTGGCGTACCGCCTCAAGGCCTGCGGGCTTGCGCCCCATTTCGAGCAGCATGCGATCCACCGCCGCCGCCAGGTCCGGTACCGAGTCGATCAGGGTACCGTCCAGATCGAACATCACCAGCCTGGGCAATGCGCCGGGAAACAGCTGCTCGAAGCCACTCATGGGCGGGCCAGGGCCAGTTCGGCATGCATCTTGGCGATGACTTCCTGGTAGTTCGGGGCGTTGAAGATCGCCGAGCCTGCAACGAAGGTGTCAGCACCGGCCGCGGCGATCTCGCGAATGTTGTTCACATTCACGCCACCGTCGATTTCCAGGCGGATATCGCGACCGCTGGCATCGATCAGCGCACGGGCTTCACGCAGCTTGTCGAGGGTGGCGGGGATGAACTTCTGGCCGCCGAAGCCCGGGTTGACGCTCATCAACAGGATCATGTCGACCTTGTCCATCACGTACTTGAGGGTGTCGAGCGGGGTGGCCGGGTTGAACACCAGGCCGGCCTTGCAGCCGCCGTCGCGAATCAACTGCAGCGAACGATCGATGTGCAGGCTGGCTTCCGGGTGGAAGGTGATGTAGCTGGCGCCGGCTTCGATGAAGTCGCCGATGATGCGATCGACCGGGCTGACCATCAGGTGCACGTCGATCGGCGCGGTGATGCCGTACTTGCGCAGGGCGGTGCAGACCATCGGGCCGATGGTCAGGTTCGGCACGTAGTGGTTGTCCATGACGTCGAAGTGAACGATGTCGGCACCTGCGGCCAGCACGTTATCGACTTCCTCGCCCAGGCGGGCGAAGTCGGCAGAAAGAATGGAGGGGGCAATAGCGTAGGGCTGCATGGCGCACCTTAGGGCAAAATCACGGTGGCGCGCATTGTACCTCAGGGAAGCGGCCAAGGGCTGACCGGTATCAAACCGTACGACAGATGTCTCCTACATCCCATCGCGGGGCAAGCCCGCTCCTACAGGTAGGAGCGGCGGTGCGACGACTCGACTTGCCCCGCGATCAGGCCCGCCAGATCAACCCGGCTGCTGGGTGCGCAGCTTCTCGCTACGCCCGCGCAGCCATTCCAGGGTCAGCAACAGCAGCACCGAGAAGGCAATCAGCAAGGTCGCCGCGGCGGCGATGGTCGGGCTGAGGTTCTCGCGGATACCGCTGAACATCTGCCGTGGCAGGGTCGCTTGTTCGGGGCCGGCGAGGAACAGGGTCACCACCACTTCGTCGAACGAGGTGGCAAAGGCGAACAAGGCGCCGGAGATCACTCCCGGGGCAATCAGCGGCAAGGTCACCCGGCGGAAGGTCGTCAGCGGCGAGGCGCCGAGGCTGGCGGCTGCACGCACCAGGTTGTGGTTGAAACCCTGCAAGGTCGCCGACACGGTGATGATGACGAACGGCACACCCAGCACGGCATGCACCAGGATCAGCGAGATGAAGCTGTTACCCATGCCCAGCGGGGCGAAGAACAGGTAGCTGGCAACACCGATGATCACCACCGGCACCACCATGGGCGAAATCACCAGGGCCATGATCAGCGACTTGCCGGGAAAGTCCCCGCGGGTCAGACCGATCGAGGCCAGGGTGCCGAAGACCATCGCCAGTACCGTGGCCGCCGGGGCGACGATGATGCTGTTCTTCAAGGCCCGCATCCACTCCGCCGAGGCGAAGAAGTCGTGGTACCACTGCAGCGAGAAGCCCTGTAGCGGGTACACCAGGAAGCTGCCCGAGTTGAACGACAACGGAATGATCACCAGCACCGGCAGTACCAGGAACAACAGGATCAGCCCGCAAAGGATGCGCAAGCTGTAGAACCAGACCCGCTCGACGGGCGACATGTAGGGGCTCAGCATGACAACGCTCCTCAGCTCAGACGCAGGCGGCTGGCGCCGACCAGCCAGCTATAGATCAGGTACAACAGCACGGTAGCCAGCAACAGCAGACCGCCCAGCGCAGTGGCCATGCCCCAGTTGATGCTGGTGTTGGTATAGAAGGCCACGAAGTAGCTGACCATCTGGTCGTTGGGGCTGCCGAGCAGCGCCGGGGTGATGTAGTAGCCGATGGCCAGGATGAACACCAGCAGGCAACCGGCGCCTACACCGGCGTAGGTCTGCGGGAAGTACACCCGCCAGAAGCTGGCAAATGGATGGCAACCCAGGGAAATCGCCGCACGCATGTAGGTCGGCGAGATGCCTTTCATCACGCTGTAGATCGGCAGGATCATGAACGGCAGCAGGATGTGGACCATGGAGATGTACACACCGGTGCGGTTGAACACCAGCTCCAGCGGCTTGTCGATGATCCCCAGGGCCATCAGCGCGCTGTTGATCAGGCCACCGGACTGCAGCAGCACGATCCAGGCCGCGACCCGCACCAGGATCGAGGTCCAGAACGGCAGCAGCACCAGGATCATCAGCAGGTTGCTTTGCCGGGTCGGCAGGTTGGCCAGCAGGTAGGCCAGCGGGTAGGCCAGCACCAGGCAGATGGCGGTGATCACGAAGCCCATCCACAGGGTGCGGGTAAAGATGTCCAGGTAAATGGCCTGGTCCGGGGTGGCCTTGGCCAGCTCGCCAAGGTCATCGATGCGATGATCCAGGGCCGCCAGCAGGTAGAACGGGGTGACGCTACTGGTGTTACGGCGGATGGCCTGCCAGTAGGCCGGATCGCCCCAGCGCTCGTCCAGTTCCTGCAGGGCGTCCTTATAGGAGGCCGGCTCGGTCTTGAACGGCAAGGCGCGGGCGGTCTTGGCCAGCAGGCTGCGATAGCCGGCCAGCTCCATGTTCAGGCGTTTGGAGGTATCGCCCAGGGTCTGGTTCTTGCGTGCCTGGCCGAGGTCTTCACTCAGTGCCTTGTACACCGGCTCACTGGGCAGACCCTTGCCATCCCACTGTGCCACCGCCTCGACGGTCTTCGGCAGGCCGGTGACGACTTCCGGGTTACCGACGCTCTTGTAAAGCAGCGCGGCGATAGGCACCAGGAAAACCAGCAGCAGGAACAGCGCCAGCGGCGCAATCAGGGCCTGCGCTTTCCAGCGGTTGACCCGCTCGGCATGGGCCAGGCGCTGCTTGAGGGTGGATCCGGCGCCTTCTTTGAGGGGCACTGCGATGGCCATAGCGAACTCCGAAATCTTGAGAACAGGGAGCGTCGGCAACGCGCCGACGCTCCATCAGCCAACCTTACTTGGCGGCCCAGGCGTTGAAGCGTTGCTCCAGCTGCTCGCTGTTGTCAGCCCAGAAGGCGACGTCGATCTGCACCTGGTTGGCAATGTTCTCCGGGGTGGTCGGCATGTCTTTCTTGATGGTGTCGGACAGCAGGCTCACCGCCTTGGAATTGGCCGGACCGTAGGCAATGTTCTCCGAGTAGGTCTTCTGCTGCTCGGGCTGGACCGAGTAGGCGATGAACTTCTTCGCCGCCTCTACGTCCTTCGCCCCTTTCGGAATGGCCCAGGCGTCGAAGTCGTAGATGCCGCCGTTCCAGACGACCTTGAGGTTGCTCTCTTTCTGTACCGCGGCGATACGGCCGTTGTAGGCCGAGCTCATGACCACGTCACCCGAGGCCAGGTATTGCGGCGGCTGGGCGCCGGCTTCCCACCACTGGATGCTCGGCTTGAGTTCGTCGAGTTTCTTGAAGGCACGGTCCTGGCCTTCCTTGGTGCCGAGCACCTTGTACACATCCTTGGGCGCCACGCCATCGGCCATCAGGGCGAATTCCAGGGTGTACTTGGCGCCTTTGCGCAGGCCACGCTTGCCCGGGAATTGCTTGGTGTCCCAGAAATCGGCCCAGCTGGTCGGTGCGGTTTTCAGCTTGTCGGCGTTGTAGGCCATGACCGTGGACCAGACGAAGAAGCCCACGCCGCACGGCTGGATAGCGCCAGGCACATAGTCGCCCTCGTTGCCGAACAGGGCCGGATCGAGCTCTTCGAACATGCCTTCATCGCAACCACGGGCCAGCTCCGGCGATTCGACTTCCACCAGGTTCCAGGACACGCTCTTGGTGTCGACCATGGCTTTGACCTTGGCCATTTCACCGTTGTACTCGCCGGCGACGATCTTGCCGTTGCCTGCCTTCTCCCATGGCTCGTAGAACGCTTTGACCTGGGCGGCCTTGTTGGCGCCGCCGAAGGAGATCACGGTGAGGTCGGCAGCCACGGCCTGGGCTGCCGCAAAGATACCCACTGTCAGGGCGGTCAACTTCAAGTGTTTGAGCATTATTATTCTCTCCACAGTACAGGGTTGGTGAAGCAAACCTTCAATTGGCTTCCTGGATCGGATCGAGCGCGCGGGCGTGTTCGACCTCCCAGCCAAGCGGTACCACATCGCCCACGGCCAGGGCCGGGTCGAGTTCGGCAATCGGCTGCTTCACGAAGAAATCGGCCTTGCCGCAGACTTCCAGGCGCACCCGCACGTGGTCGCCCAGGTAGATGAATTCGGCCACCCGGCCGGAGAAGCGGTTGACGCAGCTTTCGCTGTGGCCGTTGAGGCGCACGCGCTCGGGACGGATCGACAGGGTCACCGGTTCGCCGGTCTGGCCGACATTCACCGCCAGCGCCTCGACCTTCTCGCCACGCGCCAGCTGCACATGGCAACGGTCGCCGTCCTGGCTGATCAGGCGGCCGTTGATGCGGTTGTTCTCGCCAATGAAGTTGGCCACGAAGGTGTTCTTCGGCTCTTCGTAGAGGGTCCGCGGGTCGGCGATCTGCTGGATCTCACCCTGGTGGAACACCGCCACGCGATCGGACATGGTCAACGCCTCGCCCTGGTCGTGGGTCACGTAGACCACGGTGACGCCCAGGCGCTGGTGCAGGTGCTTGATTTCCATCTGCATGTGTTCGCGCAGTTGCTTGTCGAGGGCGCCCAGCGGTTCGTCCATCAGCACCAGCTGTGGCTCGAACACCAGCGCCCGGGCCAGGGCCACACGCTGCTGCTGGCCGCCGGACAACTGGCCCGGGTAGCGTTTGGCGAAGGCGTCGAGCTGGACCATGTTGAGCACGCGCTTGACCCGCTCGCTGATGTCGGTCTTGCTCAGGTTGCGCACGGTCAGGGGGAACGCCAGGTTCTCGGCCACGGTCATGTGCGGGAACAGGGCGTAGTTCTGGAACACCATGCCGATGTCGCGCTTGTGCGGCGGCACGTTGTTGATCGAACGGCCAGCCAGCTGGATCTCGCCGGCGGTCGGCGTTTCGAAGCCGGCCAGCATCATCAGGCTGGTGGTCTTGCCGGAGCCGGACGGGCCGAGCAAGGTCAGGAACTCGCCTTTGCGAATATCCAGGTTGAGGTCTTTGACGATCAGCGACTCGCCGTCGTAGCTCTTCTGCACACCACGGAAGCTGACCAGCACTTCGCCGGCTGCAGCGCTCGAATTCACCTCACTCATACCTGTACCTTCTTGTTGGATGACTGCCGTTGTCACAGCCTAGAGAAGGTGCAAGCCCCCGGAAATCGGGGGTGGAGAGAGATTGATATCAGCCGCATGGAAGGTTTGGGGTAGGGATTGCCCTACAAGGATGACGCTTTCAGACAAGACCCGAGGGATTCTCCGGCTTCAGTATCGCCATCGCTGGCTACGCCAGCTCCCACATACCTAGTCCCTGTGGGAGCTGTGGGAGCTGTGGGAGCTGGCGTAGCCTGCGATGGCAGCACCACGATGTCGCAATTGGAACACTCAGACCAGCTTGTGTTCCATGGCGTACTTCACCAACTCTGCCAGCGAGTTCACGTTGAGCTTCTGCATCAGGCGCGCCTTGTGGGTGCTGATGGTCTTGTTGCTCAGCGCCAGTTGCTGGGCGATGTCGTTGACATTGGCGCCCTGGGCCAGGCGCTCGAACACCGAGAACTCGCGCTCGGACAGCAACGAATGCAGCGGCCGGGCATCGGTCAGGCCGACCTCGAAGACCATCCGGTCGGCCAATTCCGGATCGATGTAACGACCGCCGCCGGCCACCCGCCGGATCGCCGCCAGCAGCAGGGCCGGATCGCTGTCCTTGGTGGCATAGCCCGCCGCCCCGATCTTCAGCGCCCGCGCCGCCATCTGTGCTTCGTCATGCATCGACAGCACCAGGATCGCCGGCGGATCGTTCAGCGCACGGATCCGTGGAATAGCCTCCAGGCCATTGACGCCGGGCATGGAGATATCCAGCAGCACCACCTCGCACTCGGTATGGCGCAGGGTCTCCAGCAACTGCTCGCCATTGGCGGCCTCCCCCGCCACCTGCATGTCCTTGGCCAGGCCGATCAATTGCTTGATACCCTCGCGGACGATGGTGTGGTCTTCGGCTACCAGAACTCGAATCACGATACCGCTCCTATTTCAGAGGAATGCCCACGCTCAGGCTGGTGCCTTCGCCCGGTTCGCTTTCCAGGGTCATTTGCCCGCCCAGCATCAATACCCGCTCACGCAGGCCAACCAGGCCGAAAGAGGCCGGGCGGTTCTGCTCCAGCGCAAAGCCGATGCCATCGTCGATCACCGTCAAGCGCAAGGTCTGCCCATCCAGGCTCAGGTTGATCTGCACAGTATGCGCCCGGGCATGGCGCATGACATTGGTCAGGGCCTCCTGGAGGATGCGAAACAGGCCAATGGCCTTGGCATCGCTCAAGGGTGGCAGATTTTCCGGCACCTGGACCAGGCAAGGAATCTGCGTGCGTGCTTCAAATCGCCGCGCCTGCCATTCGATGGCCGAGGCGATGCCGGCATCCAGGATTGGGGGGCGCAAGGCCGTGGCCACATCGCGCACCAGTTGGAACAGCTGGGCAATCAGGCGCTTCATGCTGGCCAGGCGCTCATTGAGGCCGGGGTCGAGGTCGGCGTAGGCCAGTTCGCACATGGACGTTTCCAGCTTGAGCACGGTCAGCATCTGCCCCAACTCGTCATGCACTTCCCGGGCGATGCGCGCCTTTTCTTCTTCCCGCACGCTTTCCAGGTGCGCCGACAACTCTCGCAACTGTTCCTGGGAACGCGCCAGCTCAAGCTCGACCCGCTTGCTCTGGGTAATGTCCCAGACCACGCCGTCCCAGACCACCCGGCCATCGCCCAGGCTGCGGGTACTGGCCTTGATGTCGGCCCAGCGCTGCTCACCGTCGCGGGTCAGGATGCGGCCCTGCCAGGACCAATCGCGGTCAGTGGCCAGGGCCAGGTCCTGGACCTTGTGGTAATCGGCCCGGTCCTCCGGGTGCACCAGATTGCGCAAGCCCATGTCCGGGTGCTGCAGGACTGCCGGTGAATAGCCGACCAGCGCCTCGCTGCCCTCGCTGATGTACGGAAACTCCAGCTCGCCTTCCGCCGGGTTGCGCTCCAGCCGGAACACCAGCCCCGGCACATTGCCGGCGATGCCCTTGAGCCTGGCCTCGCTTTCGCGCAAGGCCGCCAGGGCGCGACGACGCTCGGTGACATCGGTGAGGAACACCACCAGGTACTCGGCATCGCGAAAGCGCAGGAAGCTCAGCGACACATCCACCGGCAGCAGGCTGCCGTTGGCGTGCAGGCACTGGGTTTCGAAATGCTGGGCAGTGTCGTTGCTGGCCCGGGCGCGCTTCCACAGTTCCAGCCAGCGGTCCATGTGCAGGTTGGGTTCGAAATCGATCAATGGCCGGTCGATCACCGCCCCTTCGGGGTAGCCGAGCATGCTTTCGGCCGCCCGGTTGGCGTAGCGCACATGACTGTCCCAGTTGACCCAGAGGATGCCCACCGTGCTCTGGTCGATGGAAAACTGGCTCAGGCGCAGGGCCTCCTCCCGCGCCTGGCGCTGGTTGATGGTTTCTCGGGCCGTGAGCAGGTTGTGCTCCAGCTGGCGCAACTGACGCCGCTGCCAAACAACGATGGCCATGCAGCTCAACAGCAAGGCGGCGAGCAACAATCCCAGGTTCTGCCAGAAACCGGGCGACTCGCTCAGGCGCGGGTACTTGGGCTCCAGCCAGCGCTGGTGCAATTGCTCCAGGTCCTTGGCCGGGATGGCCTGCAAGCCGCGCTCGATGATTTCTGCCAGCTGTGGCCAGTCGCGCCGCGACGCCACACGCAGCAACTGCGGCAAGCCAATATCGCCGACCACGGCCAGGTCGCTGAACTCGCTCTCCCGCGACAGCCGGCTCAGTTGCGCTTCGTCGACCACGGCATAGCGGGCCTGCTCGCTGAGCACCAGTTGCAAGGCCTGGCGTTCCTGGGGAACCCCTTGCAGGTTGAGGTTCGAATAGGTGGCGCGCAGGTAGTCGGCCACCGCACTGGGCATGCGTACCGCGACCCGCTCGTTGTCGACGAGCTTTTCCAGGTCCACCGCCACCGCACCGGTACGCGAGCCGACGATCAGTTGCGGCACGCGCATGTAGGGATCGCTGAACAACCACAGGCGCAGGCCGGCCGGGGTCTGGGTCAGGCCGGGCGCCAGGTCGACTTCGCCGGCGAGCAGTGCATGCTCCAGCGACTCCTGGTCAGGAAAGTTGCGCCAGGTCAGGTCCAGCCCCAGCGCGCGGCCCAACCAGTTCATCAGCTCGACATTGACCCCGTACAGCTGTTGCAGGCGCCGGTCGAACTGGGCGAAAGGTGCCTGCAGCACCAGCCCGACCCGCAGGCTGCGATGCTGCTCCAGCCATTGCTGCTGCGCCGGCTCCAGCACCACGGCGCCGGGCGGCGTGACTGGTGCTGCCGATGTGATCAAGGGCAGGCACAAACAGCCGATAAACAACAGGCAGCGCAATGACTTCATCTGCACTCTCATCAAAGGAAGGATGGCCAGCGAGCATGGCCGTCCCGGACAAATACTATTAGGCTGCCGGTATTAATCTGGCCTGGATCGATCCATGTTCTCACTGTATCGCACGACGCTTCCCGCGTTCTGCCTTTCATTGATATTACCTTGTAGCGCAAATGCGGCTACTGGCGAAACGCCAGAAGCGGCTGCCGACACCCCGCCTGCCGCGGTTCAGCGCCAGCCACTGGCCGAGCGCAGCCAGGAAGATGCCCAGGCCCTCGAGCGCCAGGTGCCCAAGGCCGAGCAGCAGATGCTGCAAGCGGGCAGCGAGACCTTCCTGGCGTTGTGGAAGCCGGCCAACAGCAGCGAACCCGAGGGGGCACTGATCATCCTCGCCGGTGCTGGCGAAACCGCCGACTGGCCAAAGACCGTCGGCCCCCTGCGGCGCAAGTTCCCGGATGCCGGCTGGCACAGCCTGAGCCTGAGCCTGCCGGACCTGCTGCAAGACAGCCCGCAAGCCCGTGTCGAAAGCGCAGCGCCGGCAAATCAGCCCACCGCCGAAGGCCAGAGCGCGCCGGCCAAGGACACCCCAGCCGACGCCAATGCCAGCGTCGAACAGGCCACTGCCGTCGACAACGAGGCGGCCGAAAGTGCCACGCCATCAGCGGCCGTCAACAGCGATGACAAGGCCGACGCCGAGCGCATCTTCGCCCGCCTCGATGCCGCCGTGGCCTACGCGCAGCAGCACAACGCCCGCACCATAGCCCTGGCCGGCAGTGGCAGCGGCGCCTACTGGGCTGCCCGCTACCTCAATGAGCGCCAGCCGGCACAGGTGCAGAAACTGGTGATGATCGCAGCGCAGACACCGGCGCAAGCTGAACAGAGCCTGGACAGCCTGGCGCCTTCGCTGAGAGTAGCGACCGGCGATTTCTACTACAGCAATCAGGCCCAGGCCCGTCGCGCCGCCGAACTGCGCCTGCAAGCGAGCAAACGGCTCAAGGACAACAGCTATCGGCAGGTGGCCCTGACCGCCATGCCCGGTAACAGCAAGGCGGAACAAGAGCAATTGTTCCGCCGCGTGCGCGGCTGGCTGAGCCCGGAAAACGTCGACTAGAAGCCGCGGCGCTTGCGGATGATCGCGTAGGCCTGATGCAGTTCACGGGTACGCTCGGTCGCCTCGCGTACCTGGGCCGGGCTGGCGCCACTGCCGACCAGCTTGTCCGGATGGTGACGGCTGAGCAAGCGCCGATAGGCCTGCTTGATCTGCCCGGGCTCGGCCTCGACCGCAACCCCGAGCACGCGCAAGGCGTCCTGATAGCCGAGGCTGGCACTGGCCAGCGCAGGACGCTGGGGTTCGTACTCCAGCGCCAGGGCCTGGACCTTGCTGGCCGACCACCCCAGTTGCTGGCCCCAGTCCAGCAGCAGCTCGCGTTCCAGGCGCCCGGCCCGACCATCGGCCCAGACCATGCGCCAGCACGCGCGCAGCATGCCTTCGGCCGCGTGGGGTTGTTGCTTGAGACGACGCAGGTAGTGGCCCAGGCGCTCCTTGCCCCGCTTGCCGCGGTTGAATGCAGCGATCGCCCGCCGGCGTACCGGCTCGCTCATCCCCAGGCGTTGCATTTCCTGGCGCGCCTGCTGGATATGGCCATCGACCACCCGCCCGTCGCACTTGGCCAGACGGCCGAGCAGCACGAACAGCACCTCGTCGTCGCGCAGCACCGGGCGTCCACCCAAGCGCTCGCGCAGGTGCGCCCAGCTGTGCAGCTGCAAGCGGCGATCCATCGCCTGGCCCAGCAATGCCCCCAGCAATGCGCCTGGAATGCTGGCAATGGCGAAACCGGCCCCGGCACCAATCACTGTGCTCGGCCACAGCATCTCAGTGGCGCCCGGCGATCAAGCGTTCGACTTCGGCCAACCGCTCCAGGGTGCCGACATCCACCCAGTGCCCGTTGAAGTACTCGCCCGACACCAGGCCTTCAGCCATGGCCTGACGCAGCAACGGCGCCAGCTTGAATGCACCGGCGCTACAGCCTTTGAACAGTTGCGGGTCGATTACCGCGATGCCGCTGTAGGTCAGGGTGTCCGCGTCTTCGCTGCCGTCGCTGACTTGTCCCTGTTGCAGGCAGAAATCGCCCTTGCCGTGATGGCCGGGATTGTCTACCAGCACCAGGTGCGCAAGGCCGGCAGGCTTTGGCGGCAGCTGGCTGAAGTCGTAATCGGTCCAGACATCGCCGTTGACCAGCACGAAGGGCTCATTACCCAGCAACGGCAGGGCCTTGAAGATCCCGCCGCCGGTCTCCAGCGGCTCACCTTCTGCGGAATAACTGATATTCAGCCCCAAGCCCGATCCGTCGCCCAGGTGGGCCTCGATCTGCGCCCCGAGCCAGGCATGGTTGATCACCACGTCCTTGAAGCCTGCGGCCACCAGGGCGCGCAGGTGGTATTCGATCAAGGGCACGCCCGCAACCGGTACCAGCGGTTTGGGCGTGTGCAAGGTCAACGGCCGCATGCGCTCGCCCTTGCCGGCGGCCAGGATCATCGCCTTCATGGACGCTCCCCGGCACTGGCCTGGAGGCTCTCGATCAGCTCGTCGAGCTCAGCCAGCTCCGGACGGCGGGCGATCACTTCATCTATATAGGCAAAGAAGCGCGGTACGTCGGTCAAGTAGCGCGGTTTGCCATCGCGGTGACAGATGCGGGCAAAGATGCCGATGACCTTGAGGTGGCGCTGCACGCCCATGAGGTCGCTGGCCCGATGGAAGTCCTCGAAGTCCTCCTGCACCGGGATGCCCTTGGCCCGGGCCTGCTCCCAGTACTGCTTCAGCCAGCCTTCGACCCGTGCCTGCGGCCAGCTCAGGAAAGCATCCTTGAACAGGCAGGTGACGTCATAGGTCACCGGGCCATACACCGCATCCTGGAAATCCAGCACCCCGGGGTTCGGCGTGCTTTGCATCAGGTTGCGCGGCATGAAGTCACGGTGCACCAGCACCTTGGGCTGGGCCAGGGCGCTGTCGATCAGCAGGGTGCTGATGCGCTGCCAGGCGGCCAGCTGCACATCGGTCAGGCCCAGGCCGAGTTCGCGCCCCACATACCATTCGGGGAACAATTCCAGCTCACGGCGCAGCAGGGCTACGTCGTAGCTGGGCAGGGGGGCGTCCATCGGCAGCTGCTGGAACGCCAGCAGCGCCTCGACGGCATCAGCGAACAGGCCATCGGCGTTATCGGCATCGATCACATCGAGGTAGGTCTTGGTGCCCAGGTCGCTGAGCAGCAGGAACCCACGCGCCAGGTCCTGGGCATGGATCACCGGGACATTGACCGAGGCGCTGGCCAGCAAGTGGGCAATATCGACGAAAGGACGGCAGTTTTCTTGCGGAGGCGGTGCATCCATTACAATGAAACTGTGGCCATCGGCCTGCCAACGAAAGTAGCGACGGAAGCTGGCGTCGCTGCTGGCGGCGGTCAGGGTGCCGGTCGGAACGGCACCCCAGTCTTGGGATTGAAACAGCTGCGCCAGTTGTTCGGCGAGCCAGGCTTCCAGTAGTTGCAGGCGTACATCGTGTTCAGGCATTACAAGGGTCTCCGACGGCCCTAGCCGTCAAGCGGGTCATGCTTTATTATCCAGCATCTTTTTCAGACCATCGAGAGGCGTGCGGCCCCACCGCGGGCAGATGGCACGCAGGAAGCCCGGACTAATAAGATGGCATTGAAATCCCCCGCGTTTCGTAAAAAATTCCCGTTGCTGGTCACCGGCGGTTTGCTGGCGCTGCAACCGCTGGCCACCTCGTATGTGGTCGCCGCCGAGCAGTTCGACTGCCAAGTGTCCGCTGCCGGAGGCTGGGACTGCAAGCCCAAGACCAACGCTGCGCCTCTGCCCCCCCGCCCAGTGCACCAGGGTGCGGCCGCCGCTGCCGCTGGCGAGAGCACCGCAGCCTCCGGCGAAGCCGTCGAAGCGCCTGGCGAGACGCCAATGCTGGTCACCGAGAGCAAGGGCCGCGGCCTGAAGACCCGCAGTGCCGATTACAGCCACCTGGACTGGGTACCACGTGATCAACTGACCCCGGCCCAGCTCGCCGAAACCGGCCCCTACTGCGCCGGCGCCTACGTCGAGCCGATCCGTCCGGGCATGCAAGACACCACGCCGAAGGACGAAGCACCGACCTTCATCGGCGCCAAGGTTTCCCGCTACCAGCAAGAACAGCAGATCGCCACCCTCGCCGGTGACGTGGTCATGCGCCAGGGCAGCATGCAGGTCGAAGCCGACGAGGCCAACCTGTACCAGGCCGAAAACCGGGGCGAGCTCAGCGGCAACGTCAAGATCCGTGACAACGGTTCGCTGGTGGTCGGCGATCACGCCGACATCCAGCTCGATACCGGCGAAGCCAAGGTCGACAACGCCGAATACGTGATGCACAAATCGCGCATCCGCGGCAGCGCGCTGTACGCCAAACGCGCCGAGAACGCCATCATTCGCCTCAAGGACGGTACCTACACCACCTGTGAGCCGAACAGCAACGCCTGGCAGCTCAAGGGCAACAACATCACCCTGAACCCGGCCACCGGCTTCGGTACCGCGACCAACGTCACCCTGCGGGTCAAGGATATTCCGGTGTTCTACACACCTTATATCTACTTCCCGATCGACGACCGTCGCCAGTCCGGCTTCCTGCCGCCGTCGTTCAGCACCAGCAGTGACACCGGTTTCACCCTGGTCACGCCGTACTACTTCAACCTGGCGCCGAACTACGACGCCACCTTGTATCCGCGTTACATGGCCAAACGTGGCCTGTTGATGGAAGGCGAGTTCCGCTACCTGACCGAATCCAGCGAAGGTCAGTTCGGTGGTGCCTACCTGAACGACAAGGATGACGAGCGCAAGCTGCAGACCGACTACGAAGACCAGCGCTGGATGGTCAACTGGCAGCACAAGGGCGGCCTGGATTCACGCGTGTTTACCGAGGTCGACTACACCGACATCAGCGATCCGTTCTACTTCCAGGACCTGGAGACCGACCAGATCGGCGTCGAGAGCCGCGACTACCTCAACCAGCAGGGTGCCATGACCTACCGCGGTGACGACTACACCGCGCGCCTGAACGTGCAGGCCACCGAGCTGGCGACCATCTCCCAGATCACCCCGTATGACCGGCTGCCTCAGGTCACCTTCAACGGCATGCTGCCGTATCATCCGGGCGGGTTCGACTTCAGCTACGAGACCGAAGCGGTGCGCTTCGACCGTAACCTGAAGGACGACCTGGTCTTCGACGAAGATGGCAACCCGGACCCAACCGCCGGGCTGGTGACCGATGCTTCCGGTAACGTTATCGGCGGCAAGCGACTGGACGAGAACATCTTCGGCGTTGCCCGTTCGAACGGTACCCGTCTGAATGCCGCGCCGATGATCAGCCTGCCGCTGCGGGAAACCTATGGCTTCCTGACGCCTTCGATCAAGTACATGACCACTCATTACGATCTTGATCTGGACGGCAAAGGCAAGAACGACCTGGCGACCGCCAGCCCGGAAACACTGGCGCTGCAGGGTGAGTTCCATGGCACGCAGAACCGCAATGTGCCGATCTTCAGCATCGACAGCGGCCTGTACTTCGACCGCAACACCCAATGGTTCGGCAAGAACTACCGGCAGACGCTGGAACCGCGCCTGTTCTATCTCTATGTGCCTTATGAAGACCAGCGCGACATCCCGGTCTTCGACACCAGCGAGAACACCTTCAACTACGCCTCGCTGTTCCGCGACAACCGCTTCTCCGGCATCGACCGTATCGGTGACGAGAACAAGCTGTCGCTGGGCGTGAACAACCGCTGGATCGAAGAAAACGGCTTCGAGCGTCAGCGCCTTGCCGTGGGTCAGGCCCTGTACTTCCGGGATCGCAAGGTGCAACTGCCGGGCGTCAACTTCGACGATCGCAAGGATGCCCAGTCGGATGTATCGCCGTACGCACTGGAGTACGAGTACAAGTTCAACCGCGACTGGCGCTTCAACTCCGATTTCAACTGGGATCCGGACAGCCGCAGCACCCGTTCGGGCAGCGCGATGTTCCACTACCAGCCTGAAGACAACGTGAACAAGGTGGTCAACCTCGGCTATCGCTACCGCAACGACATGGTGACCTACAACAGCACCACGGGTCGTTGGCAGGTCGGTGGCGGCGACTACCTCACCCCAGGCGAACCGGGCTACATCAAGGACTACTACAAGATCGAACAGCATGACTTCTCGGTCATGTGGCCGATCGTTCCACAATGGACCGCGATCGCTCGCTGGCAGCACGACTACAACCGCAACCGCACGCTGGAAGCGTTCGGTGGCTTCGAGTACGACAGCTGCTGCTGGAAGCTGCGTCTGATCAACCGTTACTGGATCGATTACGACGACTTCAGCCAGGCGACTCCGCAAAACGAAAAAGGCGACCACGGCGTCTTCCTGCAGATTGTGCTGAAAGGCCTGGGCGGCGTAGTGGGCAACAAGGTCGAGTCGTTCCTCGACCAGGGCATTCAAGGTTATCGTACACGTGAAGACCAAGCTTACTGATTGTCTGCGCCCGCTGTTGCTGGGCGCTGTATTGCTGAGCGGCGCGGTACATGCCGCCGTTCAGCCCCTGGATAGCGTTGTGGCCATCGTCGACAACGACGTGGTCATGAAAAGCCAGCTGGACCAGCGCGTGCGCGAAGTCCAGCAGACCATCGCCAAGCGCGGCGGCTCCGCGCCGCCCGCCAGCGTGCTGGACCAGCAGGTGCTCGAGCGCCTGATCGTCGAGAACCTGCAACTGCAGATCGGCGATCGTTCGGGCATCCGCATCACCGACGAAGAACTCAACCAGGCCATCGCCACCATTGCCCAGCGCAACGGCATGAGCCTGGAGCAGTTCCGCGCGGCCCTGGCCCGTGACGGCCTGTCCTATGACGATGCCCGCGAGCAGGTACGCCGCGAGATGATCATCAGCCGCGTGCGCCAGCGCCGTGTGGCCGAGCGCATCCAGGTGTCGGAACAGGAAGTGAAGAACTTCCTCAACTCTGACCAGGGCAAGATGCAACTGTCGGAAGAGTACCGCCTGGCCAACATCCTTATCCCTACGCCTGAAGGCGCCAACTCGGAGCAAATCCAGGCCGCGGCCCGGAAAGTCGGTGAGCTCCACCAGCGACTGCGCAGTGGTGCCGACTTCGCCCAGATGGCGATCGCCAATTCGGCCAGCGATAACGCCCTGGAAGGCGGCGAGATGGGCTGGCGCAAAGCAGGCCAGCTGCCTCCGGACTTCGCCAAGATGCTCAGCAGCATGGCGATCGGCGACATCACCCAGCCAATCCGCATCCCCAACGGCTTCATCATCCTCAAGCTCGAGGAAAAGCGCGGCGCCGGCAGCAGCGTGGTGCGTGACGAAGTTCACGTACGCCACATCCTGATCAAGCCAAGCGAAATCCGCAGCCCTGAAGCGACCCGGCAACTGGCGGAGAAACTCTACGAGCGCATCCAGAACGGTGAAGATTTCGCCGAGCTGGCCAAGAGCTTCTCGGAAGACCCGGGCTCGGCGCTCAACGGCGGCGACCTCAACTGGGTCGACCCCAACGTCCTGGTGCCGGAGTTCCGCGAGCAAATGGCCAACGCCCCGCAAGGTCAGGTGACCAAGCCGTTCCAGACCCAATACGGCTGGCACGTGCTGGAAGTCCTCGGCCGCCGCGCGACCGACAGCACCGAGCAGGCGCGTGAGCAGCAAGCGATGAACGTCCTGCGCAACCGCAAGTACGACGAAGAGCTGCAGACCTGGCTGCGTCAGATTCGCGACGAAGCCTACGTTGAAATCAAGCTTCCCGGCGCCGACCAGGCCTCCCAGTGAAACTCAAGCGCTTCGCCCTCACCCCCGGTGAGCCAGCCGGCATAGGTCCAGACCTGTGCCTGCTGCTGGCCACGCAAGCCCAGCCGCACCCCCTGATCGCCATCACCAGCCGTGACCTGCTCGCCGAGCGGGCCACGCAGCTGGGGGTGGCCGTCACCTTGCTGCCGGTAACCCCTGATGCCTTCCCTGACCAGCCTGCCGCCGCCGGCAGCCTGTATGTCTGGGATACACCACTGCAAAACCCGGTGGTTGCCGGGCAGCTGGACAAGGCCAACGCCGCATTCGTCCTGGAAACCCTGACCCGCGCGGGCCAGGGCTGCCTGGACGGGCACTTTGCCGGGATGATCACCGCACCCGTGCACAAGGGTGTGATCAACGAGAGCGGCATCGCCTTTTCCGGCCATACCGAGTTTCTCGCCGACCTGACCGCCACCACCCAGGTGGTGATGATGCTCGCCACCCGCGGCTTGCGCGTGGCGCTGGTGACCACCCACCTGCCCTTGCGCGATGTCGCCGACGCCATCACCCCGGAGCGCCTGGAGCGGGTCACGCGGATCCTGCATGCCGACCTGCAACAGAAGTTCGGCATCGCCAGCCCGCGCATCCTGGTCTGTGGCCTCAACCCCCATGCGGGTGAAGGCGGCCACCTGGGCCATGAAGAAATCGACACCATCGAACCGACATTGGCGCGCCTGCGCAGCGAAGGCATGGACCTGCGCGGCCCGTTGCCTGCCGATACCCTGTTTACCCCCAAATATCTGGAGCATTGCGACGCAGTGCTGGCGATGTACCACGACCAGGGCCTGCCCGTACTCAAGTACAAGGGCTTTGGCGCCGCAGTGAACGTGACCCTGGGCCTGCCGATCATCCGCACCTCGGTCGACCACGGCACTGCCCTCGATCTGGCCGGCAGCGGCAAGATCGACACCGGCAGCCTGCAGGTCGCCCTGGAAACCGCCTACCAGATGGCCGAGACCCGACTATGAGTGAGCAATACCAACACCGGGCGCGCAAGCGCTTCGGCCAGAACTTCCTGCACGACGCCGGCGTCATCGACCGCATCCTGCGCTCGATCAACGCCAAGTCTGCCGACCGCATGCTGGAAATCGGCCCGGGCCAGGGCGCCCTGACCGAAGGCCTGCTGGGCAGTGGTGCACAGCTGGACGTGGTCGAGCTGGACAAGGACCTGGTGCCGATCCTCAACCAGCAATTCGCCGGTCGCGACAACTTCCGCCTGCACCAGGGCGACGCCCTGAAGTTCGACTTCACCAGCCTCGGCGCCGCACCGCGCAGCCTGCGGGTGGTCGGCAACCTGCCGTACAACATCTCCACCCCGCTGATCTTCCACCTGCTCGATAACGCCGAGCTGATCCGCGACATGCACTTCATGCTGCAGAAGGAAGTGGTCGAGCGCCTGGCCGCAGGCCCCGGCGGTGGCGACTGGGGTCGGCTGTCGATCATGGTCCAGTACCATTGCCGGGTCGAGCACCTGTTCAACGTCGGCCCGGGCGCGTTCAATCCGCCACCGAAGGTCGACTCGGCCATCGTCCGCCTGGTGCCGCACGAAACCCTGCCGTTCCCCGCCAAGGACCACCGCCTGCTCGAACGCATCGTTCGCGAAGCCTTCAACCAGCGCCGCAAGACCTTGCGCAACACCCTCAAGGCCCTGCTCAACAGCGAAGCCATCGAAGCCGCTGGCGTCGACGGCAGCCTGCGTCCGGAGCAACTGGACCTGGCCGCCTTCGTGCGCCTGGCCGACAAGCTGGCCGAACAGCAAGGCGCCCAGTAAGGCCCTCGCCTGGCCAGTCATGCCCGCATGACTGGCCGGCACCCCCGCCAATGGCCTAGACTGACGCAATCGCCGTATTTGCGTCTGTTTCCAAGGCCCCTTGCATGTCAGATCCCCGCTATCAGATCGACGTCAGTGTCGTGACCCGCTTTCTCAAAGAACAATCCGATCCTGAAAACGACCGTTTCGCCTTCGCCTACACCATCACCGTGCAGAACAACGGGTCGCTTACGGCCAAGCTGTTGTCCCGTCACTGGCTGATCACCAACGGTGACGGCCAGGTCGAAGAAGTGCGTGGTGCCGGCGTGATCGGCCAGCAGCCGCTGATCGAGCCCGGCAAGAGCCACACCTACAGCAGTGGCGCGGTGATCAGCACCCGGGTCGGGACCATGCAGGGCAGCTACCAGATGTTCGCCGAAGACGGTAAGCGCTTCGACGCCGTCATCGCCCCCTTCCGCCTGGCCGTGCCCGGAGCGCTGCACTGATGGCGGTGTACGCCGTCGGCGACCTGCAAGGCTGCCTGCAACCGCTCAAATGCCTGCTGGAACGGGTCAGGTTCAACCCGGCCGTCGACCGTCTGTGGCTGGTCGGCGACCTGGTCAACCGCGGCCCGGAGTCGCTGGAGACCCTGCGTTTTCTCTATTCGATCCGCGATTCGCTGGTGTGCGTGCTGGGCAACCATGACCTGCACCTGCTGGCGGCCTGGCACAACATCGAGCGCCTGAAAAAGAGCGACACCCTGCGCGAGATCATCGAGGCCCCGGACGCCGCCGACTTGCTCGACTGGCTGCGTCGGCAGAAGCTCCTGCATTACGACGAGCAGCGCGGCGTGGTCCTGGTGCATGCCGGCATCCCGCCGCAATGGACCCTGGGCAAGGCCCTGGCGCTGGCGGCCGAGGTGGAAGAGGTGCTGCACGACGACAACCGCCTCAAGCCCTACCTCGATGGCATGTACGGCAATGAGCCGAACAAGTGGAGCAAGGACCTCAGCGGCGTGACACGCCTGCGGGTGATCACCAACTACTTCACCCGCATGCGCTTCTGCACCAGCGAGGGCAAGCTCGACCTCAAGGGCAAGGAAGGCGTTGAAACCGCCCCGCCGGGCTACAAGCCCTGGTTTGCGCACAAGGGCCGTCGCTCGCGCCATGTGAAGATCCTCTTCGGCCACTGGGCGGCCCTGGAAGGACGCTGCAAGGAGCCCGGGGTCGTCGCCCTGGACACCGGCTGCGTCTGGGGCGGGGCCATGACCCTGTACAACGTCGACAGCGGTGAATTCCATCGTTGCGAGTGCAATGACCAGGGCGCCGTACGGCCCCAGCCAGCAGCGCCACAACCAGATAGAATGAACGACCAGTCCTGAAGGAAACCGTACCCATGAGCGAATTCAAACGCATCCCTCCCGAGCAGGCCCAGGCCCTGCGCGAACAAGGTGCGGTCGTGGTCGATATTCGCGACCCGCAAGCCTATGCCGCCGGCCATATCACTGGCGCGAAGCACCTGGACAACCACTCGGTGGCGGAATTCATCCGCAATGCCGACCTCGACGCACCGACAGTCGTGGTCTGCTACCACGGCAACTCGAGCCAGAGCGCCGCGGCCTACCTGATCGGCCAGGGCTTCTCCGACGTCTACAGCCTCGACGGCGGCTTCGAGCTGTGGCGCGGCAGCTACCCTGCCGAAACCGCTCAAGGCTCTGCCGAATAATTTTTTTCAATTCCTGCAGCCCGCGTCCCGTGCGGGCTTGCGCCTGACCTGACGAACGGTCGCCGGCAACAATTCATCCAACGGCCCTTGACCTCGCCGAGAACGAACTATCCTTAAGCCCAGGCCATCCAAAAAAGGGGAGAGCCGGTACACCGGCGTGCGGGTCATCGGTAGCGACTTTACAGGTGTTCTGGGGGGTATACAGCAATCGGCAGTGCCGATTGCATGCCAGCATCAGCTGACTGATCCGGCGTCGGCTCCACGTATCGAGCGAGGTGACGTCATGAGTATTTTTAGCCACTTCCAACAACGTTTCGAGTCCACCCGTCAGGAAGAACTCTCGCTGCAAGAGTATCTCGAACTCTGCAAGAGCGATCGCAGTGCTTATGCCTCGGCAGCCGAACGCCTGTTGATGGCTATCGGCGAGCCGGAGCTGGTCGACACCTCGCACAATTCAAGGCTGTCGCGGATTTTCTCGAACAAGGTGATCCGTCGCTATCCGGCCTTTGAAGACTTCCATGGCATGGAAGAATGCATCGACCAGATCGTCTCCTACTTCCGCCATGCCGCTCAGGGCCTGGAAGAGAAGAAGCAGATCCTCTATTTACTCGGCCCGGTGGGGGGCGGTAAATCCTCGCTGGCTGAAAAACTCAAGCAACTGATGGAGAAGGTGCCCTTCTATGCCATCAAGGGCTCGCCGGTCTTCGAGTCGCCCCTGGGGCTGTTCAACGCCACCGAAGATGGCGCCATTCTCGAAGAAGACTTCGGCATTCCACGGCGCTACCTGAACACCATCATGTCGCCCTGGGCGACCAAGCGACTGGCCGAGTTCGGCGGCGACATCAGCCAGTTCAAGGTGGTCAAGCTGTACCCCTCGATCCTCAACCAGATCGCCGTGGCCAAGACCGAACCGGGTGACGAGAACAACCAGGACATCTCCGCCCTGGTGGGCAAGGTCGATATCCGCAAGCTCGAAGAATATCCACAGAACGACGCCGACGCCTACAGCTACTCGGGCGCCCTGTGCCGGGCCAACCAGGGCCTGATGGAATTCGTCGAGATGTTCAAGGCGCCTATCAAGGTCCTGCACCCGTTGCTGACCGCGACCCAGGAAGGTAACTACAACAGTACCGAAGGCCTGGGTGCGATCCCCTACTCCGGCATCCTGCTGGCGCACTCCAACGAATCGGAATGGCACAGCTTCCGCAACAACAAGAACAACGAGGCCTTCATCGACCGGATCTACATCGTCAAGGTGCCGTACTGCCTGCGCGTCAGCGACGAGATCAAGATCTACGACAAGCTGCTGTTCAACAGCTCGCTGGCCAAGGCCCATTGCGCTCCCGACACCCTGAAGATGCTCGCCCAGTTCACCGTGCTGTCGCGCCTCAAGGAGCCGGAAAACTCGAACATCTACTCGAAAATGCGGGTCTACGACGGCGAAAACCTCAAGGACACCGATCCGAAGGCCAAGTCGATCCAGGAGTACCGCGACGCCGCCGGTGTCGATGAAGGGATGAACGGCCTGTCGACCCGCTTCGCCTTCAAGATCCTGTCGAAGGTCTTCAACTTCGACCCCCATGAGATCGCCGCCAACCCGGTACACCTGCTGTACGTGCTGGAACAGCAGATCGAACAGGAACAGTTCCCGGCCGAGGTGCGCGAACGCTACCTGCGCTACCTGAAGGAATACCTGGCGCCGCGCTACATCGAGTTCATCGGCAAGGAAATCCAGACCGCCTACCTGGAGTCCTACAGCGAGTACGGCCAGAACATCTTCGACCGCTACGTGCTGTACGCCGACTTCTGGATTCAGGACCAGGAATACCGCGATCCGGAAACCGGCGAGATCCTCAACCGCATCGCCCTCAACGAGGAGCTGGAGAAGATCGAGAAACCGGCGGGCATCAGCAATCCGAAGGATTTCCGCAACGAGATCGTCAACTTCGTCCTGCGTGCCCGGGCCAACAACAATGGCAAGAACCCGACCTGGCTCAGCTACGAGAAGCTGCGGGTGGTGATCGAGAAGAAAATGTTCTCCAACACCGAAGACCTGCTGCCGGTCATCAGCTTCAACGCCAAGGCCAGCAAAGAGGATCAGCAAAAACACAACGACTTCGTCACCCGCATGGTGGAACGCGGTTACACAGACAAGCAAGTTCGGCTGCTCTCGGAATGGTACCTGCGAGTCAGAAAATCGCAGTGACCGAGCTGTAAGTGGCAAGCCGCAAGCTCCCGGCCAGGCACCGGCACATCGCCTGGCACGGCTTGCGGCTTGAAGCTTGAGTCTTCAGCTCCCCGGAGGGGCCTATGAGCTATGTGATCGACCGACGCCTGAACGGCAAGAACAAGAGCACGGTCAACCGCCAGCGCTTTTTGCGGCGTTACCGTGACCACATCAAGAAAGCCGTCGAGGAGGCCGTGAGTCGCCGCTCCATCACCGACATGGAGCATGGCGAACAGATCAGCATCCCCGGTCGCGACATCGACGAACCGGTGCTGCACCATGGCCGCGGCGGCAAGCAGACCATCGTGCACCCGGGCAACAAGGAATTCACCGCTGGCGAGCATATCGCCCGGCCCCAGGGCGGTGGCGGCGGGGGTGGCCGCGGCAAGGCGGGCAACTCCGGCGAAGGCATGGATGAGTTCGTGTTCCAGATCACCCAGGAGGAGTTTCTCGAATTCATGTTCGAGGACCTCGAGCTGCCCAACCTGGTCAAACGTCACCTGGCCGGTACCGACACCTTCAAGACCGTACGTGCCGGTATCAGCAACGAAGGCAATCCATCCCGGATCAACATCATTCGCACCCTGCGTTCGGCCCATGCCCGGCGCATCGCCCTGTCCGGCAGCAGCCGCGCCAAACTGCGCGCCGCCCAGGAGGAACTGGAGCGGCTGAAACGCGAAGAGCCAGACAACTTCGGCGATATCCAGGAAATCGAAGCGGAAATCGCGCGTTTGAGCGCGCGCATCAACCGCGTGCCGTTCCTCGACACCTTCGACCTCAAGTACAACCTGCTGGTCAAGCAGCCCAACCCCAGCTCCAAAGCGGTGATGTTCTGCCTGATGGACGTTTCCGGGTCGATGACCCAGGCCACCAAGGACATCGCCAAGCGCTTCTTCATCCTTCTGTACCTGTTCCTCAAGCGCAACTACGACAAGATCGAAGTGGTGTTCATTCGCCATCACACCAGCGCCCGCGAAGTCGACGAAGAGGAGTTCTTCTACTCCCGGGAAACCGGCGGCACCATCGTCTCCAGCGCCCTGAAGCTGATGCAGGAAATCATGGCCGAACGCTACCCGGCCAATGAGTGGAACATCTACGCGGCCCAGGCGTCCGACGGGGACAACTGGAACGACGACTCACCGATCTGCCGCGAGATCCTGACCAAGCAGATCATGCCGTTCGTCCAGTACTACACTTATGTCGAGATCACCCCTCGCGAACATCAGGCATTGTGGTTCGAGTACGAACGCATCGGCGAAGCCTTTGCCGATACGTTCGCCCAGCAACAGTTGGTGTCGGCCGGCGATATCTATCCGGTCTTCCGTGAACTCTTCCAGCGCAGGTTAGCGACATGACCGCCAGAGAGCAGAAGCGCCACCCCCTTTCCACCGGGTCCGAATGGACATTCGAACTGATCCAGGCCTATGACCGGGAAATCAGCCGCCTGGCCGAGCGCTATGCCCTGGACACCTACCCCAACCAGATCGAAGTGATCACCGCCGAGCAGATGATGGATGCCTACGCCTCCGTCGGCATGCCCCTGGGCTATCACCACTGGTCCTATGGCAAACACTTCCTCAGCACCGAGAAATCCTATAGCCGTGGGCAGATGGGCCTGGCCTACGAGATCGTGATCAACTCCGATCCCTGCATCGCCTACCTGATGGAAGAAAACACCATGTGCATGCAGGCACTGGTGGTTGCCCATGCCTGCTACGGGCACAACAGCTTCTTCAAGGGCAACTACCTGTTCCGCACCTGGACCGACGCCAGCTCGATCATCGATTACCTGGTGTTCGCCAAGCAGTACATCACCCAGTGCGAAGAGCGCCATGGCATCGATGCGGTCGAGGACCTGCTCGATTCCTGCCACGCCCTGATGAACTATGGCGTGGACCGCTACAAACGGCCCTACCCGATTTCCGCCGAAGAGGAGCGGCGGCGGCAGAAAGAGCGCGAAGAGCACCTGCAAAAGCAGATCAACGACCTGTGGCGCACCATCCCCAAGGGTGCCGACAAGAACAGCGAACGGGACAACGCGCGCTTTCCGGCCGAACCCCAGGAGAACATCCTCTACTTCATCGAGAAGCATGCCCCGCTGCTCGAACCCTGGCAGCGCGAGGTCGTGCGCATCGTGCGCAAGATCGCCCAATACTTCTACCCGCAACGCCAGACCCAGGTGATGAACGAGGGCTGGGCCACCTTCTGGCACTACACCCTGATGAACGACCTGTACGACGAAGGCCTGGTCACCGAAGGCTTCATGATGGAGTTCCTGCAGTCACACACCAGCGTGGTGTTCCAGCCCGGCTTCGACAGCCCCTACTACAGCGGCATCAACCCTTATGCACTGGGCTTTGCCATGTACCGCGACATCCGTCGCATGTGCGAGCATCCCACCGAGGAGGATCGCCGCTGGTTCCCCGATATCGCCGGCAGCGACTGGCTGTCGACCATCAAGTTCGCCATGAGCAGCTTCAAGGATGAGAGCTTCATCCTGCAGTACCTGTCACCCACCGTGATCCGCGACCTCAAGCTGTTCAGCATCCTCGATGACGACCAGCGCGAAGACCTGCTGGTGCCGGCCATCCACGACGAGGGCGGCTACCGGATCATCCGTGAAACCCTGGCGGCCCAGTACAACCTGGGCAACCGTGAACCCAACGTGCAGATCTGGAGCATCGACCGCCGTGGCGACCGCTCGCTGACCCTGCGCCACCAGCAACACGACCGCAAGCCACTGGGCGACTCCACCGAAGAGGTGCTCAAGCACCTGCATCGCCTCTGGGGCTTCGATATCCACCTGGAGACGCTGCAAGGCGACCAGATCATGAAAACCCACCACGTGCCGCCACGGGGCGAGCACGGCGAAGCAGACTACGGTCGCATGGACCTGGCCGTGGTGCACCTCTAGACCAGCCCTCCGTTGCTGCCAGACAGGTTATCCTGTGGCATCAACGGAGGTTTTTCATGCAGATCTACAAAGTCGGCGGCGCCGTGCGCGACCGCTTGCTCGGCCGAACGGTCAGTGACATCGATTGGGTCGTGGTCGGCGCCACGGCGCAAGAGATGCAAGCGCTGGGCTATCGGCCCGTAGGCGCCGATTTCCCGGTGTTCCTGCATCCGCACAGCGGCGAGGAATATGCCCTGGCGCGCACCGAGCGCAAGAGCGGCCACGGCTACGGTGGTTTCACGTTCCACGCCAGCCCCGAGGTAACCCTCGAAGAAGACCTGATCCGTCGCGACCTGACCATCAACGCCATGGCCGAGGACGAACAGGGCAGGGTCTACGACCCCTATCACGGCCAGAAAGACCTAGAATCCCGAATCTTGCGCCATGTTTCCCCGGCGTTTGCCGAAGATCCCTTGCGCGTACTGCGCGTCGCGCGCTTCGCTGCCCGCTACGCCGGGCTGGGGTTCAGGGTAGCCCCGCAAACGATCGAGCTGATGCGTCAGCTCAGCGGTTCCGGCGAGCTCCAGGCGCTGACCGCCGAGCGCAGCTGGAAGGAAATCGCCCGGGCGCTGATGGAGGATCAACCCCAGGTGTTCATCCAGGTGCTGCGTGACTGCGGCGCCCTCAAGGAGTTGATGCCCGAACTCGACGCACTGTTCGGCGTGCCGCAACCTGAGGCCCATCACCCGGAGATCGACACGGGCCTGCATACCCTGTCGGTGCTGGAGCAGGCCGCCCGGCACCAGCAGCCCCTGAGCGTGCGCTGGGCCTGTTTGCTGCATGACCTGGGCAAAGGCCTTACCCCCGAAGAGGAATGGCCACGGCACATCGCTCACGAGCAGCGCGGGCTGAAGCTGATCAAGGCAGTGAACCAGCGCTTCAAGGCGCCACGGGAGTGCCAGGAACTGGCCCTGCTGGTCGGTGAGTACCACACCCATTGCCATCGCGCCCTGGAGCTCAAGGCCTCGACCCTGCTCGAACTGCTGCAGAGCTTCGATGTCTATCGGCGCCCGCAGCGCTTCGAGGAATTCATCGCCGCCTGCGAGATGGACGCACGCGGGCGCAAGGGACTGGAACAGCGGGATTATCCACAGGCCGATTACCTGCGCGGGGCCGCGGCGGCAGCACGGGCGGTGCAGGTGCAGCCGCTGGTGCAGCAAGGGCTGACCGGGCAGGCACTGGGGGAAGCACTCAAGGGCGAGCGCCTGAAGGCGCTGAAGGCCTACAGGGACGCTGCCAGGGGCTGAATCATCGCGGGGTAGGAGCGGGCTTGCCCCGCGATGGAATACGACACGGACTCAGATAGCGGTCAGCTGTTGTCCGCGCCACTCGAATGGCACCGGCGCAAGCACCTGGTCGATCCGCGCCTCCTCCCACAGCTGGCTCATGCTCTTGCCTGCCCCCGGATGCACCAGTTGCGGCGCAATCAACGACAGCGGCCAGAGTACGAAGGCATTCTTGAGAATTTCGGCCCTGGGCAACACCAGCCCGTCGAAGGTGCCGTGCAGATCGTTGTACATCAGCACATCGATATCCAGCGGCAAGCCTTTGCGCTCAGGGGCGTAGCGGCCGTTGTCGGCCTCGATGAACTTGAGCCGGCGATCCAGCTCTATCAGCGGCAACGCGGTCAGCCCGGTGACCACCAGGTTGAAAAACGGACCACTCTTGATTCCTACGGCCTGGCTCTCGAACACCGCCGAACAGTGCATGTCGGTCAGCAGGCCGGCCAGCGCCTCAAGCCCCGCACACAGGTGCCGCTCGCGCTCGACATTGCTGCCGAGGCCAAGGTAAACCCGGTTCAGAGACATCCGCGCTCGATCTCCACGCCCACGCCGGTGGCGGCCGGGATGGCGCCAGGCTTGGTCAGCTTGAGGCTCAGCCAGGGGATCTGGAATTCGCTCATCAGCACCGCGGCCAGGCGCTCGGCGAAGGTCTCCACCAGCTCGAACTCGGCCTGCTCGGCAAATGCCTGGATACGGGCCGTGACGCTGGCGTAGTCCAGGGCCAGGGTCAGGTCGTCGCCCGCTGCCGCCGGGCGGTTGTCCCAGGCAAAACGCAGGTCTAGACGCAGGCACTGGCGAATGCCACGCTCCCAGTCATAGGCACCGATCACGGTATCGACTTCCAGGCCTTCGATGAACACTCTGTCCAAGCACTTCTCTCCACTGCACGACAAGGGCGACTGGCGCCGTTAGAATCAGGGCGTCCTCGCCCGGAATAGTTAGCATGTTTTGGTTACTGGCGCTGCTCGCCTACCTGCTCGGCTCGCTGTCCTTCGCCATTGTCCTGAGCCGCCTCAATGGCAGCCCGGACCCACGCATGAGCGGTTCAGGCAATGCCGGAGCAACCAACATGCTGCGCCTGGCCGGCCGCAAGCTGGCGGTCCTGACCCTGCTGGGCGACCTGTGCAAGGGCCTGCTGCCCGTGCTGATCGCCCATCTTGCCGGCCTCGACCTGCAACAACAGGCCTGGATCGGCTTGTGCGCGGTGATCGGCCACCTGTTCCCATTGTACTTTTGCTTTCGCGGCGGCAAAGGTGTCGCCACCGCCGCCGGCATGCTGCTGGGGCTCTACCCCCCTGCCGCACTGCTGGCCATCAGCGCCTGGCTGCTGACCTTCTACCTGACCCGCACAAGCTCCCTGGCCGCACTGATCGCCACGCCCCTGACCCTGCCACTGCTGGCCTGGCGCGAGCCTGCGGCGCTGCTGCCGATCAGCGTGTTGACCGTGCTGATCGTCTGGCGCCACCGCGGCAATCTACGCGACCTTTTTGCCGGTCGCGAACGGCATTTCTGAATCCACGGCATGCGCCGGACTCATCACAGCGGTGCCAGTTGCTCCATCGGCCAGCGCGCATGCACGCTGATCGCCAGGCTTTCCTGCTGCCCCGCCGCCAGGCGCTGGCAACCGGCATAAGCGATCATGGCGCCGTTGTCGGTGCAAAACTGCGGACGGGCGTAGTACACATTGCCCTTGATGCCCGCCAGCATCTCTTCCAACGAGGCACGCAGGGCCTTGTTGGCACTGACGCCGCCAGCGATCACCAGACGCTTGAGGCCGGTCTGCTTCAGGGCCCGCTTGCACTTGATGGTCAGAGTCTCCACCACCGCCTGCTGGAAGGCCAGCGACACGTCGCAACGTGTTTGTTCGCCGTCGTCTCCAGACTGCTGGCATTGCTGCCAGGTGTTCAGGGCGAAGGTCTTCAGGCCGCTGAAGCTGAAATCCAGGCCCGGCCGGTCGGTCATCGGCCGCGGGAAGACGAAACGCCCGGCAACGCCCTGGGTCGCCAGGCGAGCGATTTCCGGGCCGCCCGGGTAATTCAGGCCCATCAGCTTGGCGGTCTTGTCGAACGCCTCGCCCGCCGCATCGTCGAGGGTTTCGCCGAGCAGCTCATAACGGCCGATACCGTCCACCCGCACCAGTTGCGTATGGCCGCCGGACACCAGCAAGGCGACGAACGGAAACTCCGGCGGCTGCTCTTCGAGCATCGGCGCCAACAGGTGCCCTTCCATGTGATGCACGCCCAGCGCCGGGATACCCCAGGCGAACGCCAGGGCCTGGGCACAGGAGGCGCCCACCAGCAGTGCACCGACCAGGCCGGGGCCTGCGGTGTAGGCAATGGCATCGATCTCGGTGGCCACGCAGCCGGCCTCGTCCAGCACCTGGCGGATCAACGGTAGCATGCGCTTGACGTGATCACGCGAGGCCAGCTCCGGCACCACGCCGCCATAGACGCGGTGCAGGTCGATCTGACTGAACAGCGCATCGGCCAGCAGGCCGCGTTCGCTGTCGTATAATGCGACGCCGGTTTCGTCGCAGGATGTTTCCAATCCCAGTACTAGCATGGGTCTGCGCCTTGTGGAGGCTGAATTCGAAGCCGCGCATGATAGTCGCCACTCCGGGTGCCGACCAGCGGTTTTCGATCAGAGGCTTTGCATTCCGGCTGGCTAAGGGTTAACATCCGCAACCCTTAAAAACCGACGTTCTCCAGTGCACAGTTTTGCCACGAGTTCGTTGACCCCCGGTAATGAATGAAGGTAGCTCTGGATGCCAGCCGTCAAAGTTAAAGAGAATGAACCCTTCGACGTAGCTCTGCGTCGTTTCAAGCGCTCCTGCGAAAAAGCCGGTGTTCTGGCTGAAGTTCGTAGCCGCGAATTTTACGAGAAGCCGACTTCCGAGCGTAAGCGCAAGGCAGCAGCCGCTGTCAAACGTCACGCCAAGAAAGTTCAGCGCGAACAGCGCCGCGCCGTTCGTCTGTACTAATACAGACGCTCGACGCAAGCTTCTGCCTCGCCCGGCCCAAAGCCGGGCTGCCGGCAGATGCCGCTTTACCCTCGGGTCCCCGGACCGGAGGCGTCCCGTTACCCTGTAATGCGGACAACCTGCCCGAATCGTCAGAACTGGCCTCAACGCCAGCTGTGCACGTCGTTACTGACGAGCCCTCACCGGCTGCAGACGAGCACGTCTTTCCGAATTTTGTGTTACGCCATTCGACATCGCTCGAACGCGCCGTCGTTCCTGCAGCATTAGCGATTACACTTGTTTATCGCCTGATGACGAGAAAGCCATGGCCGGGCTGATCCCCCAGAGTTTCATCGACGACCTCCTCAACCGTACCGACATCGTCGATGTGGTGAGCTCGCGCGTGCAACTGAAAAAGGCCGGCAAGAACCTCACCGCCTGTTGCCCGTTCCACAAGGAAAAAACCCCCTCCTTCAGCGTCAGCCCCGACAAGCAGTTCTATTACTGCTTTGGCTGCGGCGCCGGCGGCAACGCCCTTGGCTTCATCATGGACCACGACAACCTGGACTTCCCCCAGGCGGTCGAGGAACTGGCCAAGGCCGCCGGCATGGAGGTGCCCCGCGAGGAAGGCGGACGCGGGCACAAGCCTCGCCAACCGGTCGACTCGCCGCTCTACCCGCTGCTGGAGGCCGCCGCCGAGTTCTATCGCCAGGCGCTGAAAAGCCACCCGACGCGCCGCTCGGCCGTGGAATACCTCAAGGGTCGCGGCCTGTCCGGTGAAATCGCCCGCGACTTCGGCCTGGGTTACGCCCCGCCGGGCTGGGACAACCTGTTCAAGCACCTGAGCAGCGACACGTTGCAACAGAAGGCCATGATCGACGCCGGCCTGCTGATCGAGAACGCCGAAACCGGCAAGCGCTACGACCGCTTCCGCGACCGGGTCATGTTCCCGATCCGCGACAGCCGTGGCCGGGTCATCGCCTTCGGTGGCCGGGTGCTGGGCGACGACAAGCCCAAGTACCTGAACTCCCCGGAAACCCCGGTGTTCCACAAGGGCCAGGAGCTGTACGGGCTGTTCGAGGCGCGCAAGTTCAACCGCAACCTCGATGAAATCATCGTGGTCGAAGGCTACATGGACGTCATCGCCCTGGCCCAGCAAGGCTTGCGCAACGCGGTGGCGACCCTGGGCACGGCCACCAGCGAAGAGCACCTCAAGCGCCTGTTTCGCGTGGTGCCCAGCGTATTGTTCTGCTTCGACGGCGACCAGGCCGGCCGCAACGCCGCCTGGCGCGCCCTGGAGTCGACCCTGTCGAGCCTGCAGGATGGCCGCAAGGCGCGCTTCCTGTTCCTGCCCGAAGGCGAAGACCCGGATACCCTGATCCGCGCCGAAGGCACCGATGCCTTCCGCGCCCGGATCAACCAGCACGCCCAGCCCCTGGCCGACTATTTCTTCCAGCAGCTGACCGAGGAAGCCGACCCGCGCTCGCTCGAGGGCAAGGCGCACATGGCCACCCTGGCAGCACCGTTGATCGAAAAAGTGCCCGGCGCCAACCTGCGCGCACTGATGCGCAATCGGCTCAAGGAAATCACCGGGCTGGACAACCAGCAGGTCGAGCAACTGAGCCACAGTGCGCCGGTCGAAGCGCCGCCCAGCTACGACCCCGGCATCGATTACGACGCCATTCCCGACTACGCCCCGGATTACGGCGACTTTCACCAGCCGGAGTACGCGCCGCCCCAGCAGCAGTGGACGCCGAACAAGGGCGGCAAGAAGAAATGGGACGGCAAGCCGTGGGACAAGAAAGGCAAGCCCTGGGAGCGCAACGGCCAGCGCCAGGACGCCCCGCCGCGGGTGCCGACCTCGGTGGAACCGCCGACCTTGAGCGCCCTGCGCACCCTGCTGCACCATCCGCAGCTGGCCAAGAAGGTCGAGGATGCCGGCCATTTCGCCGCCGAGGAACACGTCTACGCCCAGCTGCTGGTGGCCCTGCTCGAGGCCCTGCAAAAGAATCCTGAGCTACGCTCACTACAGTTGATCGCACGCTGGCACGGCACCGAACAAGGGCGTCTGCTGCGAGCACTGGCGGAAAAGGAATGGCTGATCGATGCCGACAACCTTGAACAACAGTTTTTCGACACTATAACTAGCTTGTCCGCTCGCCAACGCGAGCGCAGCCTGGAACATCTGCTCAGGAAAGCACGTCAAAGTGAGTTGAGCGCAGAGGAAAAAAATCAGCTGCGTGACCTGCTAAGCCGGAATGTTCCCGCACAAACCCCGACCTCAACTGGCGCGTGAGGTCCATGCTCGGGTATAATCCTCGGCTTGTTTTTTGCCCGCCAAGACCTTCAGTGGATAGGGTGTTATGTCCGGAAAAGCGCAACAGCAGTCTCGCATCAAAGAGTTGATCACCCGCGGCCGTGAGCAGGGCTACCTGACTTACGCGGAGGTCAACGACCACCTGCCAGAGGATATTTCAGATCCGGAGCAGGTGGAAGACATCATCCGCATGATCAACGACATGGGGATCAACGTATTCGAGAGTGCTCCGGATGCGGATGCCCTTTTGTTGGCCGAAGCCGACACCGACGAAGCCGCAGCTGAAGAAGCCGCCGCTGCGTTGGCGGCTGTGGAAACCGATATCGGTCGCACGACAGACCCGGTGCGCATGTACATGCGCGAAATGGGTACCGTCGAGCTGCTGACCCGTGAAGGCGAGATCGAAATCGCCAAGCGTATCGAAGAAGGTATCCGTGAAGTCATGGGCGCCATCGCCCACTTCCCCGGTACCGTCGAGTACATCCTCTCCGAATACGATCGCGTCACCAGCGAAGGTGGCCGCCTGTCCGACGTCCTGAGCGGTTATATCGACCCGGACGATGGCATTGCGCCGCCTGCTGAAGTGCCGCCTCCGCTCGACGCCAAGGCGCCGGCCAAGGCCGAAGCCGACGACGACGAGGACGAAGAGAAAGAAGGTGGCGAGGAAGAGGAAGAGGCCGAAAGCGGTCCCGATCCGGAAGTCGCTCGCCAGCGCTTCGGTGCCGTTCAGGAACAACTGCTCGCCACCCTCAAGGTTCTGAAAAAGAACGGCCGCACGCACAAGGACAGCCTCCAGTCGATGCTGGATCTGGCCGAGCTGTTCATGCCGATCAAGCTGGTGCCCAAGCAGTTCGAAGCCCTGGTCGAGCGCGTACGCAGCTCCCTTGACCGCCTGCGTCAGCAAGAGCGCGCGATCATGCAGCTGTGCGTCCGTGATGCACGCATGCCGCGTGCCGACTTCCTGCGTCTGTTCCCGAGCAACGAAATCGACCAGACCTGGGCCAGCGACCTGGCCAAGCGCAGCACCAAGTGGGCTGCTGCCCTGGGTGAGAAGAGCGACGCCATCGTGGCCTGCCAGCAGAAGCTGATCGACCTCGAAAGCGAAACCGGCCTGACCATCGCCGAGATCAAGGACATCAACCGTCGCATGTCGATCGGTGAAGCCAAGGCTCGTCGTGCCAAGAAGGAAATGGTCGAGGCCAACCTGCGTCTGGTGATCTCGATCGCCAAGAAGTACACCAACCGCGGCCTGCAGTTCCTCGACCTGATCCAGGAAGGCAACATCGGCCTGATGAAGGCGGTGGACAAGTTCGAATACCGTCGCGGCTACAAGTTCTCGACCTACGCCACCTGGTGGATCCGCCAGGCGATCACCCGTTCGATCGCCGACCAGGCGCGCACCATCCGTATTCCGGTGCACATGATCGAGACGATCAACAAGCTCAACCGTATTTCCCGGCAGATGCTCCAGGAAATGGGCCGTGAACCGACCCCGGAAGAGCTGGGTGAGCGCATGGAAATGCCTGAGGACAAGATCCGCAAGGTATTGAAGATCGCCAAAGAGCCGATCTCCATGGAAACCCCGATCGGTGACGACGAAGATTCGCATCTGGGTGACTTCATCGAAGACTCGACCATGCAGTCGCCAATCGATGTGGCCACGGTCGAAAGCCTCAAGGAAGCGACCCGTGACGTGCTCTCGGGCCTGACCGCACGCGAAGCCAAGGTGCTGCGCATGCGTTTCGGTATCGACATGAACACCGATCACACCCTCGAAGAGGTCGGCAAGCAATTCGACGTGACCCGTGAGCGGATCCGTCAGATTGAAGCCAAGGCGCTGCGCAAGTTGCGCCACCCGACGCGAAGCGAGCACCTGCGCTCCTTCCTCGACGAGTGATGACAAACCCCGGCCCAGGCCGGGGTTTTTCTTGCGCGACAGAAAACATCTGGACCTTCGGCCGACCCGTCTACACTCGAATCAATTCATCTGTGTGACGAGGCCGCTATGCCCAGAATGCCGGCCCTCCTGTTACTGCTCCAGCTGTGCTGGAGCGCAACGGCCGGCGCCCTGACCCTGACCGACGACGAGCACGCCTGGCTCAGCGCCCACCCACAGCTGCGCCTGGGCGTCGACGCGTCCTGGCCACCATTTGAATACCGTGACCAGGATGGCCGCTACCAGGGATTGGCCGCCGATTACATCGCCCTTATCCAGGAACGCCTGGGTGTCAGCTTCAAGCCGGTCGAGCCGAGCAGCTGGACGGCCGTCATGGAGCAGGCACGGCAGAACAAACTGGACCTGCTCCCGGGCATCATGTCGACCCCGGAGCGGCAAAGCTACCTGGCGTTCACCCGCCCCTACCTGGACTTCCCGATCGTCATCCTGGCCCACAAGGGCGGGCCGCAGCCGCGCAATATCAAGGACTTGTACGGGCTGAAAGTCGCCGTGGTGGAAAACTACGCCCCCCATGAGCTGCTGCGCGCCCGTCACCCCGACCTGAACCTGGTCGCCCTGGCCAATGTCAGTTCGGTCCTGCAGGCACTGGCCACCGACGAAGTCGATGCGGTGGTCGGCGACCTTGCTTCCAGCATCTGGAGCCTGCGCCAGCTCAAGCTCGAAGGCCTGTATGTCAGCGGCGAAACCCCGTACCGCTACCAGCTGGCCATGGCCGTGCCCCAGGAACAGAAGATTCTGGTGGGCATCATCGACAAAGTCATGGCTGACATGAGCGCCAGTGAGATCAGCGATATCCAGGAGCGCTGGGTCGGCAAGGTCATCGATCACCGCAATTTGTGGTCCGACCTGCTGGTCTATGGCCTGCCCGGTATCTTGCTGCTGGTGGCCATCCTCGCCGCGGTGATTCGCATCAACCGGCGACTGAGCTCGGAAATTTCCCGCCGCATCGCCCTGGAACAGGAACTGCGCAGCAGCGAATATCACTACCGCGGGCTGGTCGAAAGCCTGTCAGCCATTGCCTGGGAGGCCGATGCCAACGATTTCACCTTCAGCTACGTTTCGCCCCATGCCGAAGACCTGCTCGGTTACCCACTGAGCCAGTGGCGGCGCCCCGGTTTCTGGCGCAGCATCCTCCATCCTGACGACGCCCTCTGGGTCCAGGCCTTTTGCGAAAGCGAAACCGCAGCCGGTCGCGATCACAGCTTCGACTACCGGGTGATCCGCGCCGATGGAGGCCACCTGTGGGTGCGCGACATCGTCAGCCTGATCGAGCACGGGCACAAACCGGTGATGCGCGGGCTGATGATCGATATCAGCGAAACCAAGAATGCCGAAGCCGCCCTGCGCCTGTCCGAACAGAAGTTCGCCTCGGTGTTCCAGCAATGCCCGGATATCCTGCTCATTGCCCGCCTCAGCGACGGCTGCCTGCTGGAAGTCAACGAAGCCTTCGAAGAGCAGATCGGCCTGGGCCCGGAACACGTCATCGGCCGTACGGCCACCGAGCTGAACATCTGGGGCGTCGACGGTGTCGGGCCGAGCCTGCTGCAGCGCCTGCAGACGGGAAGCATCCGCAACCTGGAAACGCTGTTCCGCCGCAGCAACGGCCAGTTGTTCACCGGCCTGATCTCGGCCGAGACCTTCGAACTGGACAACGCCCCCGCCCTGGTGGTGACCGTACGCGACATCAGCCAGCTCAAGGAAACCCAGGAGCAACTGCAAACCTCGGAAGAAAAGTTCGCCAAGGCGTTCCACGCCTCCCCTGACGGCCTGCTGCTGTCGCGCCAGAGCGATGGCTTGCTGCTGGAGGTCAACGAGGGTTTCTGCCGCCTGACCGGTTTCGACGACCACACATCCCTGGACCACACCACCCTGGACCTGGGCATCTGGGTTGACCTGAACGAACGTCGGCGCCTATTGAACATGCTCAAGCGGGACGGTTTCGTCCGCGATTTCAGTTGCCATATCCGTCGCCGCGACGGGCAGATCCGCCTGTGCGAACTTTCCGCCCGGCCGCTGCCGATCGCCGGTGTCGATTGCATGCTGACCATCGCCCGGGACATCACCGAGCGCCACCTGATGCAGGAAAAACTGCAACTGGCTGCCACCGTGTTCGAAAACACCGCTGAAGGTGTATTGATCACCGACACCGAACAGCGCATCAGCGCGGTCAACCGGGCCTTCAGCGAAATCACCGGCTACAGCGAATTCGAAGCCCTGGGCCAGACCCCGCGCCTGCTTGCCTCCGGCCAGCACGACAGCGCCTTCTATGCCGCCATGTGGCACCAACTGACTGCCGAAGGCCACTGGCAGGGCGAGATCCAGAACCGGCGCAAGAACGGCGAGTTGTACCCCAGCTGGCTGACCATCAGTGCCGTGCGCAACAGTGAGCGGGTCATCACCCACTTCGTTGCGGTGTTCGCCGATATCTCCAGCCTCAAGCACGCCCAGGCCAAGCTCGACTACCAGGCCCACCACGACCCGCTGACCGGGCTGCCCAACCGCACCCTGTTCGAGAACCGCCTGCAGGCCGCACTCACCTGCCCGCAGGCTGCCAAGCGCCAGGGCGCGGTGCTGTTCCTGGACCTGGATCGCTTCAAGCACATCAACGACAGCCTCGGCCACCCGGTCGGCGACCTGTTGCTCAAGGGCATTGCCCAGCGCCTGAAGGAACAGGTGCGCGACATCGACACGGTGGCGCGCCTGGGCGGCGACGAATTCATCATTCTCCTGCCGGGCCTGCACCAGCCAAGCGACGCCGAACACATCGCCAATAAACTGCTGGCCTGCTTCAGCGCCCCTTTCCAGGCCGGCGAGCACGAGTTCTTCACCAGCGCCAGCATCGGCACCAGCCTGTACCCACAGGACGGCACCGACGTCGCCTCGCTGATCCGCAATGCCGACGCGGCGATGTACCGCTCCAAGGCCAAGGGCCGAAACCGGGTCGAATCCTATACCCGCGACCTCACGGCCCAGGCCAGCGAACGCATTGCCCTGGAGCACGAACTGCGCCGGGCCATCGAACGTAACGAACTGAGCCTGAGCTACCAGCCCAAGTTCAGCCTGAAAACCCAGAGCCTGGTGGGGGCCGAAGCGCTGATCCGCTGGACCCACCCGCTGTTCGGCGAAGTGCCGCCGGAACACTTCATCAGCCTGGCCGAAGAGAACGGCACGATCCTGCAACTGGGCGACTGGGTGCTGGAACGGGCCTGCCGGCAGATGCAGGCCTGGAAGAAGAACTACCTGGCCTTCGGCCCGCTGTCGATCAACCTGGCCGGCGCCCAACTGCGCCAGCCCAGCCTGGTCAAGCGCATCGACCAGTTGCTCAAGGCCCACCAGCTCAAGGCCGGCGACCTGCAGCTGGAAATCACCGAGAACTTCATCATGAGCCAGGCCGAAGAAGCACTGGCCATCCTCCACCAGCTCAAGCAACTGGGCGTGCAACTGGCCATCGACGACTTCGGCACCGGCTATTCCTCGCTGAGCTACCTCAAGCGCCTGCCGCTGGACATCCTCAAGATCGACCAATCGTTCATACGCGGCCTGCCGGACGACCCCCATGACGCCGCCATCGCCCGGGCGATCATCGCCCTGGGCCGCAGCATGCAGCTGACGATCATTGCCGAAGGCGTGGAGAACCAGGCCCAACAACAATTCCTTGCCGCCGAAGGCTGCGAACAGATCCAGGGTTACATCGTCAGCCTGCCGCTGCCCGCCGAGGAATTCGCCGCGACCTTCCTTCGCATAGCAGTTTCGGATCTTTCGGATAGCACAGCCTGGAAACCCTCGTTATAATCCGCGACCACTGGGGCCTATAGCTCAGTTGGTTAGAGCAGAGGACTCATAATCCTTTGGTCCACGGTTCAAGTCCGTGTGGGCCCACCAGACAAAAAGCCGCGCATTGCGCGGCTTTTGCGTTTCCAGCGAACGGCTAATGCCCTCTGCAGTGATTTGCCGCCACCGTTGCTGCTTCCGGCACGTCTCCCTTCCCCTCGCTACTACCGCCTTCCCACAACCTGATACAGCCCCTGCAAGGCCAGTGCCCAGCGCCGCCCAGTGCGCATCAAGCGTCCTTGACCATGGAACTCAAGCCCTCGCGTCCGGTCGAATTTGTTTACAGTTTTTCACAATTCGACTTAAATCGTTTGCTAGCTATCATTTATTCAGGTGAGTGCGTCCACCTGCCAGTCGCCAGGGAACACTGAAATGGACACCACCAAAACACGATCGACCGCTGACGCGCCTGTTCGCGCAAACGTTTTCGACGATTGCCGGAACATCGCGTCAGGTGCGGTTTTCCTGATCGCTTCAGGCCGCTCGGCACAGGACTTCCCGTTTCAGCAATTCGCCGACATTCCGATGATCACGATGAATGGATCGATCTCCATGTTCATCGATACGCCGATCAAGCCGTTCTTCCATGTCTGCACCGACCGCGACTTCTCCAACCAGCAACCCGAGATGTTTGCCGAAGCCATGCGTCGCAGTCAGCGGGTCGCGTTGTGGGAAGATCACTACCAGTCCAGCCAGGCGTCGCCCACGGGCGAGCTGTACTTCCTGCGCAAGGCGCCCAGGGCCACGTTGGCGGACCTGCTGCGCACAGACCCCGAGCTTGTGCGCAACCGCGTGTTTCCCTGCAGCCGCAAGAAGCCACTGGGCTTCAGCAAGAACCTGCAGCGCGGCTTCTTCGACGCCCGCACCGTGGCTTATGTGGCCTTGCAGATCGCCTATCATGCGGGGTTCAACACGGTCTTTCTGGTGGGTCTTGACCTGGACCAGAGCATTGGCAGGTTCTATGAGCACGAGCACTCCAACCTGTCACCCTGCGGCCTGGATCAGCATTACCAGAACAGGATCCTGCCCTCGTTCGAGTTGATGGCCGAGTCGGTCGTCGGCGACGATTTCGCCGTCTACAACCTGTCGCCCTCCTCCCGCCTGCCACGCACGGTCGTGCCCTACCGGAGCCTCGACGAAGTGCAGGCGCTGGTACGAGGCTGAGCATCAACACCTTGCTGGCCGGCAAGTGGAATGGATAGGCTAGTGGGTTCATTCCCTGCGCCGTCCAACACGGCGTCTACAGAGAGTCCTCATGTCCGACAGCCGTCCCGTCGCCCTCGACGAAATCGACCGCCAGCTGATTTCGCTGCTGCAGATCAACGCCCGTGAAAGTGTCGCCACCCTCGCTCGGCACCTGGGCATCGCCCGTACCACGGTCACCTCGCGCCTGGCTCGCCTGGAAAAGACCAAGGTCATCAGCGGCTACGGGGTGCGCCTGGGCCAACGCCTGGCCGATGGCGGGTTGCAGGCGTACGTGGGTATCACCGTGCAGCCACGTTCGGGCAAGGACGTGGTGCGCCGCCTGAGCGCCATGGGCCAGGTCCAGCAGCTGTGCGCCGTGAGCGGCGAGTTCGACTACGTGGCCTGGCTGCGCAGCGAGTCGCCGGAGCAACTGGACCAGTTGCTCGACCAGATCGGCAGTGTCGAAGGGGTGGAGAAGACCACCACCTCGATCATCCTCAGCAGCAAGGTGGACCGTGGTCCGGTTTGACGGGCCAAGTCAAAATGCATTACTTGTTGGTCATTATGATTATTCGGCATGCAAATAGACGACACTCTGCATCTTAATTACGTAATCCACTGTCCCTAAACTGACCGCCAGCATTTTCTATACTCAAGCTCCGCATCCCGCGCAGCCCTGGCCAGGTCAGACCATGAACAAGAACAATCGCCACCCCGCCGACGGCAAGAAACCCATCACCATCTTCGGCCCGGATTTCCCGTTCGCCTTCGACGACTGGATCGAGCATCCGGCGGGCCTGGGCAGCATCCCGGCCGAGCGTCACGGTGAAGAGGTGGCGATTGTCGGTGCCGGTATCGCCGGCCTGGTAGCCGCCTATGAGCTGATGAAGCTGGGCCTCAAACCGGTGGTGTACGAAGCCTCGAAAATGGGCGGCCGCCTGCGCTCGCAAACCTTCGAAGGCACCGACGGCATCATCGCCGAGCTCGGCGGCATGCGCTTTCCGGTGTCCTCCACCGCGTTCTACCACTATGTGGACAAGCTCGGGCTCGACACCAAACCCTTCCCCAACCCGCTGACCCCGGCGTCGGGCAGCACGGTGATCGATCTGGAAGGCCAGACGCACTACGCCGAGAAGCTCTCCGACCTGCCCAAGCTGTTCCAGGAAGTGGCCGACGCCTGGGCCGACGCCCTGGAAGACGGCGCCCGCTTCGGCGATATCCAGCAGGCCATCCGCGATCGCGACGTGCCGCGTCTCAAGGAGCTGTGGAACACCCTGGTGCCGCTGTGGGACGACCGCACCTTCTACGACTTCGTCGCCACCTCCAAGGCCTTTGCCAAGCTCAGCTTCCTGCACCGCGAAGTGTTCGGCCAGGTCGGTTTCGGCACCGGCGGCTGGGATTCGGACTTCCCCAACTCGATGCTGGAAATCTTCCGCGTGGTGATGACCAACTGCGACGATCACCAGCACCTGGTGGTCGGCGGCGTCGAGCAGGTTCCGCTGGGCATCTGGCGCCATGTGCCGGAGCGCTGCGCGCACTGGCCGGCAGGCACCAGCCTGAGCTCGCTGCACCGTGGCGCCCCACGCCCGGGGGTCAAGAGCATCCGCCGCGATGCCGACGGGCGCCTGGCCGTGACCGACAACTGGGGCGACACTCGCCACTACGCCGCCGTGCTCACCACCTGCCAGAGCTGGCTGCTGACCACCCAGATCGAATGTGAAGAGTCGCTGTTCTCGCAAAAGATGTGGATGGCCCTGGACCGCACCCGCTACATGCAGTCGTCGAAGACCTTCGTGATGGTCGACCGGCCGTTCTGGAAGGACAAGGACCCGGAAACCGGCCGCGACCTGATGAGCATGACCCTGACCGACCGCCTGACCCGCGGCACCTACCTGTTCGACAACGGCGACGACAAGCCGGGGGTGATCTGCCTGTCGTACTCGTGGATGAGCGACGCCCTGAAGATGCTCCCGCATCCGGTGGAAAAGCGCGTCAAGCTGGCCCTCGATGCACTGAAGAAGATCTACCCGAAAGTGGACATCGCCGGGCATATCATCGGCGATCCGATCACCGTTTCCTGGGAGGCCGACCCGCACTTCCTCGGCGCGTTCAAGGGTGCTCTGCCCGGCCATTACCGCTACAACCAGCGCATGTATGCCCACTTCATGCAGCAGGACATGCCGGCCGAACAACGCGGCATCTTCATCGCCGGTGACGACGTGTCCTGGACCCCGGCCTGGGTCGAAGGCGCGGTGCAGACCTCGCTCAACGCGGTGTGGGGTATCATGAATCACTTCGGGGGCCATACCCATCCGGACAACCCAGGCCCGGGCGATGTGTTCCACGAAATCGGACCTATCGCCCTGGCCGACTGACGGGAGATTCGCCATGCGCATCGCGCTGTATCAAGGTGTTCCACAGCCACTGGATGTGCCCGGCAACCTCGAGCGCCTGCACCAGCAGGCGCAACTGGCCGCCGCCCGCGGTGTCGAACTGCTGGTGTGCCCGGAGATGTTCCTGACCGGCTACAACATCGGCAGCGACGCGGTAATGCGCCTGGCCGAGGCCGAGGATGGCCCGTCGGCCATGAGCGTGGTGGAGATTGCCCAGAGCAATCGCATTGCCATTGCCTACGGTTATCCGGAGCTGGCCGACGATGGCCAGGTGTTCAACGCCGTGCAGTTGATCGACGCCCATGGCAGCAGCCTGTGCAACTACCGCAAGACCCACCTGTTCGGTGGCCTGGACCGGGCGATGTTCAGCCCGGGGCCTGACCACTTCCCGGTGGTGGAGTTGAACGGCTGGCGCCTGGGCCTGCTGATCTGCTACGACATCGAGTTCCCGGAAAATGCCCGGCGCCTGGCCCTGGCCGGTGCCGAGCTGATCCTGGTACCGACAGCGAACATGGTGCCCTATGACTTCGTCGCCCAGGTCACCGTGCGCGCCCGCGCCTACGAGAACCAGTGCTACCTGGCCTACGCCAACTACTGCGGCGCCGAGGATGACATCCACTACTGCGGGCAAAGCAGCATTGTCGGGCCGGACGGCAGCATCCTGGCTATGGCCGGGCGCGACAGCATGCTGTTGCAGGCCGACCTCGAACTGCAGCGGGTCCACGAGGGACGGGCCAACACGCCCTATCTGCACGACCTGCGCCCGGAGCTCTACGGCGCGCCGCGCCAGCAATAATCCGCTAGCATGACGGTTCGTGCTGTACGGGAACCGTCATGTCCTCCACCCTGCGACACCTTAGCCTCGACAATGGCCTGCAGGTCACCCTGCGCCACGCCCCGCAGCTCAAGCGCTGCGCGGCTGCCGTGCGGGTCATGGCCGGCAGCCACGACGCCCCGCGCCGCTATGCCGGCATGGCCCACTTTCTCGAACACCTGCTGTTTCTCGGCAACCAGCGCTTCCCGCTCGACGACGGCCTGATGCGTTATGTGCAGCGTCATGGCGGGCAGGTCAATGCCAGCACCCGCGAGCGCACCACCGACTACTTCTTCGAAGTGCCGCAGGCGGCATTGGCCGGGGCGCTTGAGCGCCTGTGCGAAATGCTCGCCCGGCCCTCGTTCGACATCCCGCGCCAGCTGCGTGAGCGGGAGGTGATACACGCCGAGTTCATCGCCTGGTCCCGCAACGCCCAGGCCCAGGCGCAGTTCGCCTTGTTGCAGCAGGTATCGCTACGCCATCCGCTGAGTGCCTTCCAGGCGGGCAACCGCTTCAGCCTGCCGGTGCATAGCCACGAGTTCCAGACGGCCTTGCAGCACTTCCACCAGCGCTGGTACCAGGGCGGGCAGATGCATTTGAGCCTGAGCGGCCCGCACCGCCTCGACGAGCTTCAGGCGCTGGTGCAACAGGCCGGGAGCGTTATCGCCAGCGGTGCACGCATCGTTCAGGCAACACCACCGGCGCTGGTCGACAGGCCACTGGCGCCGACCTTGAACGGCCGGCACCTCGACCTGCTGCTGGCCGTCGAGCGGCAGTCGGCCGGCCTCGACCAGGCCATCGAGTTCCTCGCCACCTGGCTGGCCGATACCCGTGCCGGCGGATTGCAGGCCGCCCTGCGTCAGCGCGGATGGCTGCAGGCATTCGAGTGCTCGCCGCTGTACAGCTTTGCCGGGCAGGCACTGCTGCACCTGCGGGCAAGGCTCGGCGACGCCGGCAATGCCGATCAGGTCCAGGCCTTGCTGTTCGACTGGCTGAGGTTTTTCCGCGAGGCCGACTGGAGCCCCCTGAAGCAGGAATACACGCGCTTGCAGCAGCGCCGCGAACAGACCGCAACCGCCCTGGACCTGGCCCGCCGCGACAGTAGCGCTCAGCCGTACCTGGCCTTGAGCGGACAAGCCGAGGCAACGCTGCGTGTCCTGCTCGACCAGATGCTGGAAAACAGCCCGCCTGTCTACAAGGAGCCCTGGCGCCTGCCTGCTGCCGAGCCGCTGCTCGATGTGCCACGCAGCGAGCTGACGTTCACCCCTGCCCCTGCCGGCCTGGTCGTCAGCCCCCTGCTCCCCGCGCAACGCCAGCACGGTGTCGTCTACCTGCGCTGGCAGTTGGCCTCGGCCCTGCGCGGGCAGCTCTGGCAGGTGCTCGACCAGGCCTTGCAGCCCTTGCGTGAGCGTGCGGCCAGCGCTGCCATCGAGTTGCAGTTCGACGCCACCGGCCCCTTCTGGCAACTGCGCTGCAGCGGCGTACCGCAAGCTGTGGTCATGGTGGTGATGGAGGCCTTGGAAACCCTGCGCCACCCGTCTCCAGCCAACTGGATGGCGAAGGCCGCCAGCGAGCCGGAGCCGATGCCGATCCGTGCCTTGCTCGGGCAACTGCCTGAACAGCTGGTCGGCCAGGACAAGGCCCCCTCGCCCAGCGGTAGCCTGAACCAGAGCGATGTCGATGCCCTGTGGGCACATGCCCGCTGGCAAGGTATGGCCACAGGTTTCGATGACCCCGCCCAGCAGGCACTCAACCGCGCCCTGCAGGCCGTGCCCGGACACCCGCAGGCGCAGCAGCCGGTAGTGATCGAGCCGGTGCGACGCTGGCAAACGCTGCTGCCACCTGCCAGCGAACACGCCGTGCTGTTGTTCTGCCCGCTCGCCGATGAGGCCTGCGCCCGCTTGCTGGCGCAACAGATCCAGGGGCCGTTCTACCAGCGTCTGCGAGTCGAACTGCAACTGGGTTACGCCGTGTTCAGTGCCTTTCGTCAGGTGCAGGGCTGCAGTGGCTTGCTGTTTGGCGTGCAGTCACCCAGTGCCAGCCATGCCCAGATCCTCGATTATGTCCGTGAGTTTTTCGCTGCGCTGCCGCAGACCCTGGGCTGTAGCGCCGATAGCCGTGAGGCCCTGGCCGCACAACTGGACGAAGCGGCGATGAGCAACGCCGAGGTCGCCGAATGGGCCTGGCAGACGCAGCTGGCGGGGCGATCGCAAGCCAGTCTGGAGGCGCTGCGCAGCGCAGTCCTCGCTGTCGATCAAGCCCGCCTGCACCAGTGCGCCGAAGACCTGCTGCAGGCCAGGCACGGCTGGCTGTGCCTGGCCAACGGCCCCGCGCCTGGCGACGACTGGCACGCCAGGCGCTGATTCTTACCAGGAATGTAACGACATTTATCGTAGATTTAACCATTCAGCAGCTGGTTTTTTAGTAAGATAGCGCAATCTCGGCTATTGGAACCCCTCACCCGGAGGGTGGACTAAATAAGTAGCTGGCAACCCCAGGACCTATCCGGAAGGAGTAAACCCATGTGGACCAAACCTGCTTACACTGACCTGCGTATCGGCTTTGAAGTGACCATGTATTTCGCAAGCCGCTGAATCTGCTTGCGGTACAACGCCTCGGTCTGCCGGGGCGTTTTTATTTCAAGACGCGGCAGGAGACGCCATGTACATCCAGATCCTAGGTTCCGCCGCCGGTGGCGGGTTTCCGCAGTGGAACTGCAACTGCGAGAACTGCAAGGGCTTTCGCGATGGCACCTTGCGGGCCACGGCGCGCACCCAGTCGTCGATCGCGCTGTCCGACGACGGCGTGCACTGGGTGCTGTGCAATGCCTCGCCGGACATCCGTGCCCAGCTGCAGGGCTTTGCCCCCCTGCAACCGGCCCGGGCGCTGCGTGACACCGGCATCGACGCGATCGTCCTGCTCGACAGCCAGATCGACCACACCACCGGCCTGTTGAGCCTGCGCGAAGGCTGCCCGCACCAGGTCTGGTGCACCGAGATGGTCCACCAGGACCTGACCACCGGCTTCCCCCTGTTCACCATGCTCAGCCACTGGAACGGCGGCTTGCACTGGAACCGTATCGAGCTCGAAGGCAGCTTCGTGATCGAGGCGTGTCCGAACCTGCGCTTTACCCCCTTCCCGCTGCGCAGTGCCGCGCCCCCCTACTCGCCCCACCGTTTCGACCCGCACCCGGGCGACAACCTCGGACTGATGGTCGAGGACCTGCGCAGCGGCGGCAAACTCTTCTACGCCCCGGGCCTGGGTCAGGTCGACGACCAGTTGCTACGGATGATGGCCGAGGCCGACTGCCTGCTGGTCGACGGCACCCTGTGGGAGGATGATGAAATGCAGCGCCGTGGCGTCGGCACCCGCACCGGGCGGGAAATGGGCCACCTGGCGCAGAACGGCCCGGGCGGCATGCTCGAGGTGCTGGAAGGCTTCCCCCGCCAGCGCAAGGTACTTATCCACATCAACAACACCAACCCGATCCTCGATGAAGACTCGGCCGAACGCGCCGAACTGGACCGGCGCGGCGTCGAAGTGGCCTTCGACGGCATGAGCATCATTCTCTAGGAGCCGACATGAGCGACGCCAAAGCACTGTCCCCCGCCGAATTCGAACAGGCCCTGCGTGCCAAGGGCGCCTACTACCACATCCATCACCCCTACCATGTGGCGATGTATGAAGGCCGCGCCAGCCGCGAGCAGATCCAGGGCTGGGTCGCCAACCGCTTCTACTACCAGGTGAACATTCCGCTCAAGGATGCCGCGATCCTGGCCAACTGCCCGGACCGTGAGATTCGTCGCGAGTGGATTCAGCGCCTGCTCGATCATGACGGTGCACCCGGCGAAGACGGTGGCATCGAGGCCTGGCTGCGCCTGGGCCAGGCGGTCGGCCTGGACCCGGACCAGTTGCGCTCCCAGGAACTGGTGCTGCCCGGCGTGCGCTTTGCCGTCGATGCCTACGTCAACTTCGCCCGCCGCGCCAGCTGGCAGGAAGCGGCCAGCAGTTCGCTGACCGAACTGTTCGCCCCGCAGATCCACCAGTCGCGCCTGGACAGCTGGCCGCAGCACTATCCCTGGATCGACCCGGCCGGCTATCAATACTTCCGCACCCGCCTGGGCCAGGCCCGGCGCGATGTCGAGCATGGGCTGGCAATCACCCTGCAGCACTACACTACAGTTGAGGGCCAGCAGCGCATGCTGGAGATCCTGCAGTTCAAGCTGGACATTCTCTGGAGCATGCTCGACGCCATGAGCATGGCCTACGAACTGAACCGTCCGCCCTATCACAGTGTCACCAGCGAACGGGTCTGGCACAAAGGAATCGCCCTATGAGTTTCAATCGCGAACAGGTCCCGGCCTGGCGCCCGGGCTACCGCTTCCAGTACGAGCCGGCGCAAAAGGCCCATGTACTGCTGTACCCCGAGGGCATGATCAAGCTCAACGAAAGCGCGGCGCTGATCGGCGGGCTGATCGACGGCCAGCGCAATGTCGCGGCGATCATTGCCGAGCTGGACAAGCAGTTCCCCGACGTAGCCGAGCTCGCTGACGACATCGTGCAGTTCATGGAGGTGGCCCGTGCCGAACACTGGATCACACTCAAGTAAGGTGCCGGCAACGCCGGAAGTCGGCCTGCCGCTGTGGCTGCTCGCCGAGCTGACCTACCGCTGCCCGCTGCAGTGCCCGTACTGTTCCAACCCGCTGGATTTCGCCGCGCAAGGGCAGGAGTTGAGCACCGCCGACTGGTTCCGGGTGATGGCCGAGGCCCGTGAGATGGGCGCCGCGCAGCTGGGTTTTTCCGGCGGCGAACCACTGGTGCGCCAGGACCTTGCCGAGCTCATCGGTGAAGGCCGTCGCCTGGGCTACTACACCAACCTGATCACCTCGGGCATCGGCCTGACCGAGCAGAAAATCGCGGCGTTCAAGCAAGCCGGCCTGGACCACATCCAGATCAGCTTCCAGGCCAGCGACGAGCAGGTCAACAACCTGCTGGCCGGGTCGAAAAAGGCCTTCGCGCAGAAGCTGGAGATGGCCCGGGCGGTCAAGGCCCACGGCTATCCCATGGTGCTGAACTTCGTTACCCATCGGCACAACATCGACAAGATCGACCGCATCATCGAGCTGTGCATCGCCCTGGAAGCCGACTTCGTCGAACTGGCCACCTGTCAGTTCTACGGCTGGGCGCACCTGAACCGCCTCGGCCTGCTGCCGACCCGCGCACAGCTGGAGCGCGCCGAGCGCATCACCAACCAATACCGGGAAAAACTGGCGGCGGCAGGCAACCCCTGCAAGCTGATCTTCGTCACCCCCGACTACTACGAAGAACGTCCCAAGGCCTGCATGAACGGCTGGGGCAGCGTGTTCCTCACCGTCACCCCGGATGGCACCGCGTTGCCGTGCCATGGCGCGCGCCAGCTGCCGGTGCAGTTCCCCAATGTGCGCGAGCACAGCATGCAGCACATCTGGTACGACTCGTTCGGCTTCAACCGCTATCGCGGCTATGAATGGATGCCCGAGCCGTGTCGCTCCTGCGACGAAAAGGAGAAGGACTTCGGCGGCTGTCGCTGCCAGGCCTTCATGCTCACCGGCGACGCCAGCAACGCCGATCCGGTGTGCGCCAAGTCCGCCGAGCACGGCATCATTCTCAAGGCGCGCGAAGAGGCCGAGCACGCCCGCTTGAACATCGATCAACTGACCTTCCGCAATGAGCGAAATTCTCGTGTCATCGCCCGCGGCTGAGCGCTTCAGTGCCGAGCAGGCGGTGGCCGCCGGCACCGATTTCGCCGAACTGCGGGTTGGCCCACAGGGTCTGTTCTGGAACGAATTCCGCCCGCGCGACGGCGCCTGCCGGATCTGGCACTGGCGTGATGGCCAGGCCCGCTGCCTGACGCCCGATGGCTTCAGCGTGCGCAGCCGGGTCTACGAATACGGCGGCGGCAGTTTTTGCCTGAGCGATGATGGCCTGGTGTTCGTCAACGAGGCCGACCAGCAGCTCTATGCCCAAGCCCTGAACGGCAGCGCGCCCCAGGCATTGACCCAGGGCGAACGGCGCTATGGTGACCTGCGCTGGGCCAACGGCGAGGTGCTGGCCGTAGAAGAAAGCCACGGCGCCGAGCAGGTCGAACATCGCCTGGTCGCGATCAGTGCGCAGCAGCGAGAAGTGCTGGCCGAAGGCGCCGACTTCTACGCCTCGCCGACCCTGAGCGCCGATGGCGCACGCCTGGCCTGGATCGAATGGAGTCGCCCCGAGCAGCCCTGGACCGCCACCCGCCTGCTCTGTCGCGAACGGCTGGCAGACGGCCGCTTCGGTGCGCCGCGCTGCATCGCCGGCGGCGAGGGTCCGGCGCAATCCCTGCAGCAGCCACGCTTCGATGCCGCTGGGCGGCTGTACTGCCTGTCCGACTGCGAGGGCTTCTGGCAACCCTGGGGTGAAACGGACCGAGGCTGGGCTGCGCTGCCCGCCGCCCTTGCCGACCATGCCGCAGCCCCCTGGCAACTGGGCGCCAGCACCTGGCTGGCGCTGGGCGAACAGCAGTACCTGGCCACCTGGTTCGAAGACGGTTTCAGCCGCCTGGGCCTGCACGATGCCGACGGCTCGCTCCAGCAGGTCGACATCGACTACAGCCGCCTACGCTGCCTGGACCTCGACCAGGAGCACCTCTATGCCATCGCCGCGTCGGCGACACGGCCGCCTGCAGTGATCGCCATCAACCGCCGCGATCACGCGGTCACGGTACTGGCGGGCGGCGTGCCGCCCTTGCCGGCCGAGCGGATCAGCCGACCACGGCCGTTGCGCTACCCCAGTGGCGAAGGCGTCGCCCATGGCTTCTTCTACCCGGCCATGAACGGGGCCAAACGCCCGCCCTTGATCGTCTTCATCCACGGCGGCCCGACCTCGGCCTGCTACCCGGCGCTGGATCCGCGCATCCAGTACTGGACCCAGCGCGGCTTTGCCGTGGCCGACCTCAACTACCGCGGCAGCAGCGGTTATGGCCGGGCCTATCGCCAGGCCCTGCACCTGCGCTGGGGTGAGATCGATGTCGAGGATGCCTGCGCGGTGGTCAGCCACCTGGCCGGGCGTGGGTTGATCGACCCGGACCAGGCCTTTATCCGTGGCGGTAGTGCCGGTGGCTACACCACGCTGTGCGCCCTGGCCTTTCACGATGTGTTTCGCGCCGGCGCCAGCCTGTATGGCGTCAGCGATCCCCAGGCATTGGCCCGGGCCACGCACAAGTTCGAAGGTGACTACCTGGACTGGCTGATCGGCGACCCGCTGGCCGATGCCGAACGCTACCGCCAGCGCACCCCGTTGCTGCATGCCGCACAGATCAAGGTGCCGGTGATCTTCTTCCAGGGCGAACTGGACGCGGTGGTGGTCCCCGAGCAGACCCGCTCGATGCTCGCCGCGCTCAAGGCCAATGGCATCAGGGCCGAAGGCTATTTCTACCCTTCCGAGCGCCACGGGTTTCGCACCGCGGCCAACCTGGCCCATGCCCTGGAGGAAGAGTGGAAGTTCTACCGCCAGGTGTTGGCCACAGGGTAGGAGCGGGCTTACCCCGCGATGCGCCAGAACGATCGATCGCGGGGCAAGCCCGCTCCCACCGATTGCAATCTGGCCATGCCTTACCGCTTGGCGATGATGTACACCGCATGCACGATGCCCGGGATGTAGCCCAGCAGGGTCAGCAGGATATTCAGCCAGAAGGCGCCACCGAAGCCGACCTGCAGGAACACGCCCAGCGGCGGCAGGAGAATGGCGATGATGATGCGGATAAAGTCCATGGCGCAGCTCCCTTCAGTGATGTTCTAGAACTGACTGTAGCGCTGCATCAGGGTTCAACCGGCAAAGCGCAGACAAAAAAACGCCCCAAGCCAAAAACTGCAGGCCCGGGGCGATGCGCAGGAACGCGAGACGGTTCGTAGAATTCTTCAGTACAGGCGATCAGGCCGTGGCTTCACGCCGCTGGTGCTGTTGCGCCGAATGCACGCGGGCGAAGGCCCGGGCCAGACGCAGGAGCATTTCGTCGATGTTGCCCTTGCTCACGGTCAGGGCCGGCGAGAAACGCAGCACATCGGGCTGCGGGGCGTTGAGCAGCAACCCTTCGTGCAGGGCCGCCTCGACCAGCTCGGCGGCAATCTCCTCACCCAGTTGCAGCGCCCAGAGCAGCCCCTGGCCGCGGACTTCGCGCTGGCCATAGCGACCGGCCAGGCGGCTCAGGCCATCACGCATGTGCCGGCCGGCATCCTCGACCTGCTCGAAAAAGCCGGGTTCCAGTACGGTCTCCAGTACCGCAAGACCGGCCGCGCTCATCAGCGCATTGCCATGATGGCTGCCTTCAAGCTCACCGGCCTCGGCGCAACAGGCACTGCCACGGGCCAGCAAGGCCGCCAGCGGTACGCCGCCACCCAGGCCCTTGCCCAGGGTGATGATGTCGGCGCGCACGCCGTAGGTCTGCTCGGCAAGCAAGGCGCCACAGCGGCCAACACCGGTCTGCACCTCGTCGAGGATCAGCAGGATGCCCAGCTCGCGGCACAGGCGCTCGACACCCTTGAGGTAGTCGGCCGTTGCCGGAATCACCCCGGCCTCGCCCTGGATAGGTTCGAGCATGATCGCCACGGTGCGCGAATCGACAGCGGCGTGCAGCGCCTCCAGGTCGTTGAACGGCACCTTGCTGAAACCTGGCAGGCCCGGTTCGCAGCGGTTGCACGGCGACGGATCGGAAGCCGACAGCGCACCCAGGCTGCGCCCGTGGCAGCTCTGGCTGGCGGTGATGATGTGGTAGGCGCCGTTACGATGCAGCTGGCCCCATTTGCGTGCCAGCTTGATGGCGCCTTCACAGGCCTCGGCGCCGCTGTTGAGCAAGTAGGCCTGGTCGCTGCCGGTGCTCTGGCACAGAAGGTTGACCAGCGTCAGCAGGCCACGGCTATGGAAGCCGGCGCCTGGATTGATCAATGCCTGGGCCTGGCTGCCCAGTGCCTTGACCAGCACGCTGGGGCTATGGCCGAGGCTGTTGACCGCACAGCCCTGGGTGAAGTCGAGGTAGGCATGGCCTTCGCTGTCCCACAACCAGGAGCCCTGGCCGCGGACGAACACCTGCGGCGCACGTTCGCTAGCGGGCATCAGGCAATCGCGCGACAACGCATCATTGGACGTTGCGGCAACCGGCACAGGCTCGCGCTCGGCCACGACGGGCGCAGGACGTCGAAAACTGAACAGATTCATGTTTTCAACCCTTTTGCCATGCCTATGTAAACAACATCCTGATACACGCTGCTCATCCCGCCTTGTGGCTCTGCAAGCCTTATGAATACGGGATAGACTAGGCGTATTGGCGGTCAACGGCCATTTGGTTTTTCGAGCATTTTTGATAAGTATTTCTTATGGATTTTCGCCAACTGCGTTATTTCGTCGCGGTCTATGAAGAAGGCCATGTAGGCCGGGCCGCCGAGCGCCTGTCGTTGTCGCAACCGGCACTGTCGCAACAGATCCGCCAGCTCGAACACAGCCTCGATGTCAGCCTGTTCGAACGGGGCAACAAGCGCCTGTTGCCGACCCTGGCAGCGCATACCCTGTACAACCACGCCCTGCCCCTGCTCGACGGCCTGCAGCGGGCCCGCGAGGCCCTGCGCAACTTCAAGGGCCAGGCACTGCGCACCCTGGCCATCGGCGTCCTGCAGACCGTGCGCCCGAGCCTGGTGCCGCAATTGCTCGACCGGGTGCGCAAGGCCCAACCGCACCTGGTGGTGCAGATCTATGAGCTGTCGGGGCTGGAGATCGAGCGGCGCCTGCTCAATGGCAGCCTGGACATTGGCATCAGTTACCTGCCGCCGCGCCAGCCAGGGTTGCATGGCCTGATGCTGTACGAAGATGAACTGCAACTGGTCATCCCCAACACGCATCCACTGCGCGAATTCAAGAAGGTTTCGCTCAAGCAGGCCGCGGAGCTGCCCATGCTGCTACTCGGCGAAGAGTTCCAGGTACGGCAGATCTGGCAGACGCAACTGGCCAACCTCGGCCGACGTCCGCAGGTGCAGGCCGAAATGAACAACATGGGCGGGATTCTCGACAGCCTGGCGCATACCTCGCTGGCAACGGTGCTGCCGGGCCGGGCCAAGGAAGTGGTCGAAGACGATCAGGAACTGCTGTGGAAGCCTCTGAGCGAACCGCGGGTGCCGCTGAAGATCGGCCTGGTGTTTCGCGACGCACAACGCCAGCAAGCCTCGGTCGAGTTGCTGCGCACGCTGCTGGAAGAGGAAGCCGATCCGCGGCAGATGGGTGTTTCACCTTTGGATGTGCTGGGCTGAAAACTTTTCTTCAGGCAAAAGAAAACCCCGCCTAGGCGGGGCTTTGCAGACTGTTTCCCTGACATCCATTTCGCCCCGCCGTCCTGGCAGGAATCCTTCGTGTCCATGTTCTGTACATTGCGCTTCCTGCGCTACGTCCATGTGAGAAGATTAGCTGTGGATCCAATCTTCCGATAGAGGCGAAAAGTCACCACGTCATGTAAGAGAATGCTTACAAGCGCGCCACGCCATCAAAACTGCGCCGCATCGAGCAGGTACAGCGATTCGCTACCGGCCTTCACCGAGGCGCTGAGCGAGTGGATACGTGGCAGCAGGCGGGCAAAGTAGAAGCGCGCAGTGCCCAGCTTGCTGGCGTAGAAATCGTCTTCGCCCTGCTTGGCCAGTGCCGTGCGTGCCATCAGCGCCCACATGTAGGCATATGCGGTATAGCCGAATGCCTGCAGGTATTCCACCGAGGCGGCGCCAATTTCATTCGGATTGCTCTTGGTCCGGTCCAGGACCCAGGCCGTCAGCTCGTCGAGGTTGTCTAGGGCGGCATTCAGCGGTTTGATGAACTCGTCCAGCTCAGTGCCGGCGCTGGCGGTGAACTGGCGGATCTCGTCGGCGAACAGTTTGTACAGTGCGCCACCGCTGCCCACCACCTTGCGCCCCATCAGGTCCAGGGCCTGGATGCCGTTGGTACCCTCGTAGATCTGGGTAATGCGCACATCACGCACCAGTTGCTCCTGGCCCCACTCGCGAATGTAGCCATGGCCACCGAATACTTGCTGGCCATGGACCGTCGACTCCAGGCCCAGGTCGGTGAGGAATGCCTTGGACACTGGCGTCAGCAACGCCACCAGGTCGTCGGCACGCTTGCGAGTGGTAGCATCTTCGCTGAACTTGGCGGTGTCCAGTTGCATCGCCACGTAGGTGGAGAAGGCCCGGCCGCCCTCGTTCAGCGCCTTCATGGTCAGCAGCATGCGACGCACGTCCGGGTGGACGATGATCGGGTCGGCGACCTTGTCCTTGGCCTGCGGGCCGGTCGGCGCACGGCTCTGCAGGCGGTCACGGGCGTATTCGACGGCGTTCTGGTAGGAGCGCTCGGCCGTGGCCAGGCCCTGGATACCTACACCCAGTCGCTCGTAGTTCATCATGGTGAACATCGCCGCCAGGCCCTTGTTCGGCTCGCCGACCAGGTAGCCCACGGCGTCATCGAAGTTCATGACGCAGGTGGCCGACGCCTGGATGCCCATCTTGTGCTCGATCGAGCCACAGTTGGCCGGGTTGCGCGCCCCCAGGCTGCCGTCGGCGTTGACCAGGAACTTGGGCACCAGGAACAGGGAAATGCCTTTCGGCCCGGCCGGTGCGTCCGGCAGCTTGGCCAGCACCAGGTGGATGATGTTTTCGGTCAGGTCGTGTTCGCCACCGGTGATGAAGATCTTGGTGCCGCTGACCTTGTAGCTGCCGTCGGCCTGCGGCTCGGCGCGGGTGCGGATGATCCCCAGGTCCGTACCGGCGTGAGGTTCGGTCAGGCACATGGAACCGGCCCAGGTTCCGGCGTACATGTTCGGCAGGTATTTGTCCTTGAGCTCGTCGCTGGCATGGGCGTTGATCGACAGGCAGGCGCCGGCGGTCAGCATCGGGTACAGGCCGAAGGCCAGGCTCGAGGAGTTGACCATTTCCTCGACCTGGGCCGAGATCACCTTGGGCATACCCATGCCGCCATAGGCCGGATCGCCACCCACGCCTACCCAGCCGCCTTCGGCGTAGGTCTTGTAGGCGTCGATGAAACCCGCCGGAGTGCGCACGACGCCGTTGTCCCAGTGGCAGCCTTCTTCGTCGCCGCTGCGGCTGAGCGGCGCGATGCTCTTGCCAGTGACCTTGCCGGCCTCCTCCAGCACCGCCAGGGCGGTCTCTTCGTCGACGGCTTCGGCCAGCCCGGGCAATTGCGCCCAGAGCCTGGCCACTTCGAAGACTTCATTGAGGACGAAGCGCATATCGCGCAGGGGCGCTTTATAGTCAGCCATGGCAACCTCTCACACTTGAGTCGGGGACGGCCCCGCAGGACCGTTTCACTGTTATGCAGGCAGTGTAACCGAACAACTTTTGCGAGACATAGGGTCATCTAGCGACCGCATAGTCAGTTTTGGTCACGCCATGCGTACCGCTCCACGCTTGGCCTGGACCCCATGGGCCATGACGCAGTTACGCCCCGCGCCCTTGGCGCTGTACAAGGCCTGGTCCGCCGATTTGAGCACTTCGTCGGGTGAGCGGTGATCGACCAGGCGCTCGCTCACCCCGATGCTGATGGTCACCGACACACTGGATGCGCCCGAGGCTCCACGGCGCTGGCGCCCTTGCTGATCGTCCAGCGGCCGGCTGTCCTGGTTGCGCAACTGGATGTTGTAGTTGGCGATCACCTCACGCACCGCCTCCAGGTGCGGCAGGCACTCCTCGACCGTCTTGCCGGCGAACACCAGGGCGAACTCCTCGCCACCGTAGCGATAGGCCCGGCCACCACCGGTCACTCTGGACAGTTTGCTCGCCACCAGGCGCAGCACCTGGTCGCCGACGTCATGGCCATGGGTGTCGTTGAATTTCTTGAAGTGATCGACGTCGGTCATCGCCAGCACATAGTTGCGCCCCAGGCGCTGCATGCGCTCGTTGAGGGCGCGGCGTCCCGGCAAGCCGGTCAGTTCGTCACGGAAGGCCATCTGGTAGGCCTCGTGGGAAACCGCCGCGGCGATCATCAGCATCACCTGGCTGCACATGATGTTCAGGGTGAAGGGCAGGATGAAGGTCTTGGGCAGCATCCAGAAGATACCGATCAGGCCGATGATCTGCGCGGCATGCAAGGGCCGTGGCTGGCGCAGGTACTGCACCACCAGCAGGATGAAGGCGATGAGGAACACCGGATAAGCCAGCTGGATCAGGCTCATCCACTGGCCGTGCAGCGAAGGCCAGCGAATCTCTGCCAGCCAGCCCAGCAACGCCTGTGGAAAACTCTGCTCCAGCCCCAGGGCGACACTGCCCACGGCCAGCAATACGGCGAAGCGCGCCACCATGTCCTGGAACAGGTGGGTGCGCTCCTGCCAGGCGCCGTACAACGCGAACATCAGTGGCAACAGCAGGCAAACCAGATGAAACACCACCGCTGCATCTTCGCGGACACGGCCATTGTCACGGTAGAAATCGGTCTGGGTATCGAGCAGGAAGTAGGCGATATACACCGTGACCATCAGGAACAGTTCGCGCTGCCTGCGATAAACAGCGCAGTAGGCACCACCCAGCAACAGCACCAGGGTAGGCAGGACGTTGAACAGCGATGTGAAGAAGACGCTGAGGTCCCTGACATAGGCAGCCGCGAGCCCTGACACCAGCAGGCAGGCTGATGGCAGAAAGTGGCTCAGGCGTACAGCGGATAAACGAAACAAGGGTAATCTCCGACCCGGCAGATCAATAATGGCATTGTGCCGTCAATGTATCGGCAACGCACATGAATAGATGAACCCGGGGTCGACAGAAATCCTGGTAGGAGCGGGCTTGCCCCGCGATGCAATGTGGCTGCCCGTACGTAATCGCGGGGCAAGCCCGCTCCTACAAAGCAAAAAAAACGCCTGCCGGTGAGGGCAGGCGTTCTGGTTGCAGCGCAGGACTCAGTACGACAGGCCGAAGTGCTCTTCGTTCATGTCCATCAGGTTGCCGGCGCCCGACAGCATGGTCGCAACGTGGGTGCGGGTACGCGGCAGGATGCGCTGGAAGTAGAAGCGCGCCGTCTGCAGCTTGGCGGTGTAGAACGCCTCTTCGCTGGTGCCAGCCGCCAGTTTCTCGGCAGCCAGGCGCGCCATGTCGGCCCAGAAGTAGGCCAGGCAGGCGTAGCCGGAGTACATCAGGTAGTCCACCGACGCCGCACCGACTTCCTCGCGGTCTTTCATCGCTGCCATACCGACCTTCATGGTCAGCTCGCCCCACTCCTTGTTCAGCTGGGCCAGGGGCTCGACGAATTCCTTGACGGCGTCGTTGCCTTCCTGGGACTGGCAGAACTTGTGCACGATCTTGGTGAAGCCCTTGAGCGCTTCGCCCTGGGTCATCAGCACCTTGCGGCCGAGCAGGTCCAGCGCCTGGATACCGGTGGTGCCTTCGTACAGCATGGAGATACGGCTGTCGCGCACGTTCTGCTCCATGCCCCACTCGGCGATGAAGCCGTGGCCGCCATAGATCTGCACGCCGTGGTTGGCGGCTTCGAAGCCGACTTCGGTCATGAACGCCTTGGCGATCGGGGTCATGAAGGCCAGCAGTGCGTCGGCTTTCTTGCGCTCTTCTTCGTCCTGGCTGTACTTGACGATGTCGACCTGCTTGGCAGTGAAGTACACCATCGCACGGTTGCCTTCGGCGAAGGCTTTCATGGTCAGCAGCATGCGACGCACGTCCGGGTGGACGATGATCGGGTCAGCCGCCTTGTCCGGTGCCTTCGGGCCGGTCAGCGAGCGCATTTGCAGGCGGTCGCGAGCGTATTTCAGACCACCCTGGAACGCCACTTCGGCGTGGGCCAGGCCTTGCAGCGCGGTACCCAGGCGAGCGGTGTTCATGAAGGTGAACATGCAGTTCAGGCCTTTGTTGGCCGGGCCGATCAGGTAGCCGGTGGCCTCGTCGAAGTTCATCACGCAGGTGGCGTTGCCGTGGATGCCCATCTTGTGTTCGATGGAACCGCAGCTGACCTTGTTGCGCTCACCGACGGTGCCTTCGGCGGTCGGCAGGAACTTCGGCACGATGAACAGGGAAATGCCTTTGGTGCCGGCCGGTGCGTCGGGCAGGCGGGCCAGGACGATATGAACGATGTTGTCGGCCATGTCGTGTTCACCGGCCGAGATGAAGATCTTGGTGCCGGAGACTTTGTAGGAACCATCAGCCTGAGGTTCGGCCTTGGTGCGCAGCATGCCCAGGTCGGTACCGCAATGAGGCTCGGTCAGGCACATGGTGCCGGTCCACTCGCCGGATACCAGTTTGGTCAGGTAGGTGTGCTGCTGCTCGGCGGTGCCGTGCTCGGAGATGGTGTTCATCGCGCCATGGGACAGGCCCGGGTACATGCCCCAGGACCAGTTGGACTCGCCGACCATCTCGCTGATTGCCAGGCCCAGCGACTCGGGCAGGCCCTGGCCGCCGTGATCGACGTCATGGGCCAGGCTCGGCCAGCCACCTTCGACGAACTGGTTGTAGGCTTCCTTGAAACCGGTCGGCGTCTTCACGCCCGACTCGCTCCAGGTGCAGCCTTCCAGATCACCCACACGGTTCAGCGGGGCCAGTACCTGTTCACAAAACTTGGCGCCTTCTTCGAGGATGGCGTTAACCATGTCTGGAGTAGCGTCCTGGCAAGCCGGCAGGCTCTGATAATGCGCTTCGTAACCGAGCAGCTCGTCACGAACGAAGCGAATATCACGCAAGGGGGCTTTGTAATCAGGCATAGCGATGAACCTCTGCTGATGAATCCTGGATAGGGAGACCGCGACAGACCGACCAGCTCTTGGCGGCTTTCGGTCAAACAGTTGTTTGAAACATACGTTTACGCCGAAAACTTGTCAAGCATCAACCAGAGGGCAGTTCCGCCATGGCAAACTCCGCGTAGCACCGGCGCCAACCCTGAACAAACGGGCAGCCGAACGCCCACCGACAAGGCCAGGGTGCTGATACTCAAAGGTTAGTTGACGCCGCGCAGGGGGCGCGGCAGGACGGCTCAGGCGTAGGTGTCGATGAGCGTGCCGAGCATTTCGTCCGATGCTTTGGCCACTTTGACACCGAGTTCGACCTGGTGCTTGCCCAGGGCCATTTCCACGGTGCTGGTGGCCAGGTCCATCTGCTGACTGCGATCGACCGCGCGCAGGCGCTCGGCCTGATAGTCGCTGGACTGGCTGGTGGCGCTGCGTTCGACGCTGGTGGTGGCGATCTGGCTGGCGGCCTGGTCGACGCGTTGCTGGCCGGCCTGGATGGCGCCCAGGCCTGCATAGAATACCGAGTTGCCCGAGATTTCCATGTCAAAACTCCCTGACGCTGAAGGCGAACAGCCTCTATTGAAGCAGACCTGGGGGTAATATGCCCGTTGAAATCAGTAATGGCATGTTGCCATTTGATAGGTACTGGCTAGTCCAGCAAATCCAGCTGCAAGTGTTCGGCGACCTGCTCCGCCGAAGCCTGCTTGAGCTTGGGCACCCGCCCCAGGCAAGGGGCCGGCAAGCGTTCGGCGAGGGTCGCGAGGTTCTCTTCCAGGCGCGAGGTGCGCGGATCGACGATGTTGGCCACCCAGCCGGCCAGGGGCAAACCATCGCCGGCAATGGCTTCGGCGCTCAGCAGCGCATGGCTGATGCAGCCCAGGCGCACGCCTACCACCAGGATGACCGGCAGTTTCAGGGCCATGGCCAGGTCCGACAGGTTGGCCTGGCCGGACAGCGGCACGCGCCAGCCGCCGGCCCCTTCGATCAGGGTAAAGTCGGCGCCCTGGGCAAGCACATGGCGCATGGGGGCCAGCAGCGCCTGCACGCTCAACGTCACCCCCGCCTCCCGGGCCGCCAGGTGCGGTGCGATGGCGGGTTCGAAAGCGAACGGATTGATCTGTTCGTAAGGCAGCTTGAGCGTACTCTGGTCCATCAACGCCAGGGCGTCGGCATTGCGCAGGCCTTTGCCACTGGTCACGCACCCGGATGCTACGGGCTTGGCGCCCAACGTGCTCAATCCGGCCTGGCGCGCCGCATACAGGAGTCCGGCGGCGATGGTGGTCTTGCCGACGTCGGTGTCGGTTCCCGCGATGAAATAGGCCGGGCTCATCTCATTCACCTCCTGGCAGCGGCTTTCGCAATACACCGTAGACCACTTGATAGGTCGCCGGCAGGCCCTGGGCGTCACGGAACTGTTCGTAGGCCTGCAGCAGGCCCTGCATCCGCGCCCGGCCGGTGAGGCCGGCGGGGCGGCCGGGGTTCAGATTATGCGCCCCCAGGGCCTTGAGTTCGTGGGTCAGGCTGCGCACGTCGGGGTAATGCAGCACATGGGGGCGCGCCTCCAGGCTCAGCACCTGCATCTGGCTGGCGCCACACAGGCGCTGGTAGTCCTCCAGGCGACGGAAGCGATTGACGTGCACCAGCCCGTCGACCGCCTGCCAGCTTTCACGCAGTTCATGCAGGGTACCAACGCACAGGCTGGAGAACGCCAGCACGCCACCGGGCTGCAAGACCCGTCGGGCCTCCTCGAGCACGGCGGCGAAGTTGCCGCACCACTGCACCGCCAGGCTGCTGAACACCAGGCCGACACTGGCTTCGCGCAACGGCAGGCGCTCGGCATCGCCGGCGACATAATCGTGGGCACCGCCGTGCTGGCGGGCGTGTTCGAGCATGCCCTGGGCGATATCCACGGCAATGCCGGGCGCCTCGGCAAAACGGGCGGCCAGGGCCCGGCTGAAATAGCCCGTACCGCTGCCCAGGTCCAGCCAGCGTTGCGGTTGCAGGTCTTGGGGCAGTTGCTCGATCAATGCCGTGCCGACGGCGCGCTGCAATTCGGCGACGCTGTCGTAGCTGGCCGCTGCGCGAGAAAACGAAGCCGCCACCTGACGCTTGTCGGGCAACGCACCGGGCAGGCCCGATTGGGAAAGATCAGTCATCGCCACTCTCATGCAGGAAACTCTTGATGCTGGCAGCCAGCTCCTGGGGATACTCGAGGAGGAAGGCATGGGCGCTGTCTTCGACCAGGCCTACCTCCACGTCGGGTAGCAACTCGCCAAGGCCTTGCGCCGCTTCGGCAGGCACCAGAGCGTCGCGACCGGCGAACAGGTGCAGCTGCGGCCCCGTATAGCCTTGCAGTGCCTCACGGGTGTCCAGTTCGGCCAGCACTTCCAGGCCCTTGGCGAGGAACACCGGATCGGTATCGGGGATACCGACGCGCAACTGGCGGATCAGGCTGCGCGGCTCTGCGGCGCCTTCGCTGCACAGTGACATGAAGCGCTTGAGGGTGACCTGGGTGTGGCTGCGGCAACCGTCGAGAAAGGTCGCGAAGGTATCCACAGGCATCGCATGGGGCCAGTCCTTGCGCACGACGAAACTCGGGTTGCTGGCCAGGGTCAGCAAGCCACAGCAATGATCGCCCCGGCGCGCCGCCAGTTCGGCAGCGAGCATGCCGCCCAGGGACCAGCCACCCAGCCAGGCATCGGTAGGCAAACGCCGGTCGAGGTAATCCAGCCAGTGCTCCAGGGTGCCCTCGGCAAGCTCGGGCAAAGGCGCCAGTTCAATCTGCAGCTTGGCATCCTGGGCGCGCAGGCTGGCCGCCAGCGGTTGCAGGGATTCAGTGCCCAGGCCCCAGCCCGGCAGCAGAACGAGTCGGTTACGCATCAGCAGGCTCCAGCAGCGGGTAACAGTCGGCCAATGCATCCAACAATAGCTGCACCTGTGCCGCACTGTGCGCCGCGCTCAAGGTTACCCGCAGGCGCGCGCTGCCGGCGGGTACCGTCGGCGGACGAATCGCCGTGACCAGCAGGCCACGTTCGCGCAGCATCTGCGAGAGCCGCAAGGCACGGGCGCTGTCACCGATCAGGATCGGCTGGATCGGGGTGAAGCTGTCCATCAACTGCAGGCCGATCTGCTCGGCACCACTGCGAAACTGCTGGATCAGCGCCGCCAGGTGCTCGCGACGCCAATGCTCGCTGCGCAGCAGTTGCAGGCTGCGCAAGGTGGCGCAGGCCAGGGCCGGCGGCTGGCTGGTGGTATAGATGTAGGGGCGGGCGAACTGGATCAGGCACTCGATCAACTCTTCGCTGCCGGCAACAAAAGCGCCGGCGGTGCCACAGGCCTTGCCCAGGGTGCCGATCAGCACCGGCACCTGCTCATGGCTCAGGCCGAAATGCTCGACGATCCCGCCACCGTTGCGTCCCAGGGTGCCCAGGCCGTGGGCGTCGTCGACCATCAGCCAGGCATCGCGGGCCTTGGCGGCGGCAACCAGGGCCGGCAGGTCGGCGATGTCGCCATCCATGCTGAACACCCCGTCGGTGACCACCAGGGTATTGCCCACCGCCTTGTCCAGGCGGCTGGCGAGGCTGGCGGCGTCGTTGTGCAGGTAACGGTTGAAGCGTGCGCCACTGAGCAACCCGGCATCGAGTAGCGAGGCGTGGTTGAGGCGGTCCTGCAGCACCGTGTCGCCCTGGCCGACCAGGGCCGTCAAGGCGCCCAGGTTAGCCATGTAGCCGGTGGAAAACAGCAAGGCGCGGGGCCGCCCGGTCAGTTCGGCCAAGGTTTCCTCGACCTCGTGATGCGGTGTGCTGTGGCCGATCACCAGGTGCGAAGCGCCACCGCCCACGCCCCAGCGCTCGGCCCCGGCGCGCCAGGCGGCAATCACTTCGGGGTGATTGGCCAGGCCCAGGTAGTCGTTGCTGCAGAAGGCCAGCAACGGCTGGCCGTCGACCACCACCTGCGGGCCCTGCGGGCTCTGCAGCAAAGGCCGCTGGCGGTACAGGTCGGCAGCGCGGCGTTGCTCCAGCCGCGCGCGAAGATCAAAGGCCATGGCCGCCTCAGGCCGAGGCGGCGTTGTAGAACAGCTCGCTGCTCTTCTGTTCCACCAGTGCCTGCTCGATGGCGGCCTGATGGACTTCGTCGGCGTGCTCTTCACGGGCTTCGGGCTGGATGCCCAGGCGGGCGAACAGTTGCATGTCCTTGTCGGCCTGCGGGTTGGCGGTGGTCAGCAATTTCTCGCCGTAGAAGATCGAGTTGGCGCCAGCGAAGAAGGCCATGGCCTGCATCTGCTCGTTCATCGCCTCGCGACCGGCCGACAGGCGCACATGGGATTTGGGCATGAGGATCCGGGCCACGGCGAGCATGCGGATGAAGTCGAACGGATCGACCTCCTCGGCGTTTTCCAGCGGTGTACCGGCCACTTTCACCAGCATGTTGATCGGCACCGACTCCGGGTGCTCCGGCAGGTTGGCCAGCTGGATCAGCAGGCCGGCGCGGTCGTCCAGCGACTCGCCCATGCCGAGGATGCCGCCCGAGCAGATCTTCATCCCGGCGTCACGTACGTAGGCCAGGGTCTGCAGGCGCTCGCTGTAGGTGCGGGTGGTGATGATGCTGCCGTAGAACTCCGGCGAGGTGTCGAGGTTGTGGTTGTAGTAGTCCAGCCCGGCTTCAGCCAGGGCCTGGGTCTGCTCCTGATCGAGCTTGCCCAGGGTCATGCAGGTTTCCAGGCCCATGGCCTTGACCCCTTTGACCATCTGCAGCACGTAGGGCATGTCTTTGGCCGACGGGTGTTTCCAGGCCGCGCCCATACAGAAACGGGTCGAGCCGATGGCCTTGGCGCGGGCCGCCTCTTCGAGGACCTTCTGCACTTCCATCAGCTTCTGCTTTTCCAGCCCGGTGTTGTAGTGGCCGGACTGCGGACAATATTTGCAATCTTCCGGGCAGGCGCCGGTCTTGATCGACAGCAGGGTCGAGACCTGCACCCGGTTGGCGTCGAAGTGCGCGCGGTGCACGGTCTGCGCCTGGAACAGCAAGTCATTGAACGGTTGCTGGAACAGCGCCTTGACCTCGGCCAGGGTCCAGTCGTGACGTGTTGTTGCAGTTGTGCTGGCGCTCATCGGCGGTTCCTTGTTTAGGCTTTGACTGGCGCCGGGCAGGAAAGCCCGCCAGCGCATCACGGATAGCCCGCATAGTTAAGGAAGGCCGATGCACTGTCAACCACCACTCAAAACACTGGTTTACAACTGGTTAAATAATAACCGTGCCTGCCTGCTCTGCAGCGAGCCGGCCGAACAGCGCTATCCCCTGTGCGTGGCCTGCGAGGCAGAGCTGCCCTGGCTCGAGGATGGCTGCCAGGTGTGCGCCCTGCCCTTGCCGATGAACGGTCTGACCTGCGGCCAGTGCAGTCGCCGGGCGCCAGCCTTCCACAGGGTCGAAGCCCCTTGGCACTACGGTTTTCCGCTGGATGCGTTGATCAGCCGCTTCAAATACCAACGCCAATGGCCGCTGGGGCGCTTGCTGGCACAGTTGCTCGGGCGCTGGCTCATGCACCGCTACAGCGAAGGCCTGGCGCGACCGACCGCCTTGCTGCCGGTGCCGCTGGCCTGCCGCCGCTTGCGCCAGCGTGGCTACAACCAGGCGGCCATGCTCGCACGCTGGCTGGCCGGGCAGATCGGCATCCCCTGCAACGAGCGGGTGCTCAAGCGTCAGGTCGATACCCCGGCGCAACAAGGCCTCTCGGCGCGGGCACGCCAGCGCAACCTACGCCTGGCCTTCACCGTGGAGCACGCCGAGGCGATCGAAGGCCGTCACCTGGCCCTGGTCGACGATGTGCTGACCACCGGCGCCACCGCCCAGGCCCTGGCCAGCCTGCTGCTCAAGGCGGGCGCCGCACGGGTCGACGTGTATTGCCTGGCCCGCACGGCCAAGCCCGGCAGCGCTTGACTTGCCGCCAGGGTGCGGGCACTTTCGTGACTGAATCTTTCCTCATCCCGTGCCGCTCATGTCCTTGCCCGCCTTGCTCACCCAACACATCGTTCGCCGCCCACAACGCATTGCGTTGTTGCAGCACATCGCCGAACAAGGCTCGATCACCCGCGCGGCGAAAAGCGCCGGCATGAGCTACAAGGCCGCCTGGGACGCCATCGACGAACTCAACAACCTGGCCGCCAGCCCCTTGGTCGAGCGCAGCGTCGGCGGCCGTGGTGGCGGCGGCGCCAAGCTGTCGCAGGAAGGTTTGCGGGTGCTGCGCCTGTACCAGCGCCTGCAGGCGTTGCAGGCGCAGATCCTGGAAGCCGCCGAAGACGCCAGCGACCTGGACCTGCTCGGCCGCCTGATGCTGCGCACCAGCGCCCGCAACCAGTTGCACGGGCGGGTCAGCAGCATCCAGGTCGAAGGACATTACGACCGCATCCGCCTGGCCCTGGCCGGGGACTTGAACATCGACGCCCTGATCACCCGCGACAGCACCCAGCGCCTGGAGCTGACCCCGGGCACCGCGGTCTGCGCCCTGATCAAGGCCGGCTGGTTGACCTTGCTCGAACCGCAGGAGCAGCCGCAGCCAGACTGCAACTGCCTGCAGGCCAGGGTCGAGGCCCTGCTTGAGGATCCCCAGGGGCCAACCGAGGTGCGCCTGACCCTGAGCAACGGACAAACCCTGTGCACCTTCGCCGAACCCCTGTGGCTTGGCGCGCACGCTGTGACAGCCGGAAGCGACCTACGCGTTCAATTTCAGCCATCCTACGTGCTTATCGGAACGCCGTTATAAAAACGGACACAAAACCGTCACAAGCCCTGACTAAGGTGACTGCCAAACTCGCAGGAAGCCTGTCATGCACCTACTCGAAGAACACCAGAACACCGACCTTGAAAACCTGGTCAGCCTGAGCCGTCGGCGCTTCATCGGCGCTGGCGCCCTGTGCGGCGCCGCCCTGTTCCTGGGCGGCAACCTGCTCAGTCGCAGCGTCATGGCCGCCAGTGCCGGCACCGGCAACAGCAGCCTGCTCGGCTTCACCGGCATTCCCAGCGCCACCGCCGACAGCATCAGCCTGCCGCCGGGCTACAAGGCCTCGGTCCTGATCAGCTGGGGCCAACCGCTGCACGCCGACTCGCCCGCCTTCGATGTGTCCGGCAATGGCAGCGCCAAGGCCCAGGAGCTGCAGTTCGGCGACAACAACGACGGCATGAGCCTGTTCCCCTTCCCCGGCGACGACAACCGGGCGTTGATGGCCATCAACAACGAGTACACCAACTACCGTTATCTGTTTGCCCATGGCGGCCAACCGAAATCGCCGGAGGAAGTCCACAAGGCCCAGGCCGCCGAAGGCGTGTCGGTGATCGAGGTCAAGCGCAGCAACGGTCAGTGGCAGTTCGTCCAGGGCTCGCCGTACAACCGGCGCATCCACGGCAACTCACCCATCCGTGTCAGCGGCCCGGCAGCCGGCGACGCCCTGCTCAAGACCGCGGCAGACAACAGCGGCCGCAAGGTGCTCGGCACCTTCCAGAACTGCGCCAATGGCAAGACGCCCTGGGGCACCTACCTGACGTGCGAAGAAAACTTCACCGACTGCTTCGGCAGCAGCGACCCGGCCCAGGCCTTCGACGCCGGACAAAAGCGCTATGGCGCCTCGGTCAGCGGCAAGGAAGTCGGCTGGCACCTGCATGACCCACGCTTCGACTTGGCCAAGAACCCCAATGAACTGAACCGCCACGGCTGGGTCGTGGAAATCGATCCGTTCGACCCGGATTCGACCCCGGTCAAACGCACCGCCCTGGGCCGATTCAAGCACGAGAACGCGGCCCTGGCCGAAACCCGTGATGGCCGGGCAGTGGTATACATGGGCGACGACGAACGTGGCGAATTCATCTACAAGTTCATCAGCCGCGATCGCATCGACCACAAGAACCCCAGCGCCAACCGCAGCCTGCTCGACCACGGCACCCTGTACGTGGCGCGCTTCGACGATGGCGACAAGAACACCGACCATCCACGCGGCAAAGGCCAGTGGCTGGAGCTGAGCCATGGCAAGAACGGCCTGATCGCCGCCAACGGTTTTGCCAGCCAGGCCCAGGTGCTGATCCATGCACGCCTGGCCGCCAGCCAGCTCCAGGCCACGCGCATGGACCGCCCGGAGTGGATCGTGGTCAGCCCCAAGGATGGCCAGATCTATTGCACCCTGACCAACAACGTCAAGCGCGGCGAAGACGGTCAGCCGGCAGGTGGCCCCAACCCGCGCGAGAAGAACCTCTACGGGCAGATTTTGCGCTGGCGTGAAAGCGCCGATGACCATGGTGCCATGAGCTTCGACTGGGACCTGTTCGTGGTCGCCGGCAACCCTGCCGTACACGCCGGGGACGCCAAGGGCGGCTCCAGCAACATCACCGCGCAGAACATGTTCAACAGCCCCGATGGCCTGGGCTTCGATGCCGATGGCCGGCTGTGGATCCTTACCGACGGTGACTACAGCAACAGTGGCGACTTTGCCGGCATGGGCAACAACCAGATGCTCTGTGCCGACCCGGCCAGTGGCGAGATTCGCCGCTTCATGGTCGGCCCTGTGGCTTGTGAAGTGACCGGCATTGCCTTCGCACCAGACCAGCGCACGCTGTTCGTGGGCATCCAGCATCCCGGTGAAACCGGCGGCTCGACCTTCCCCGAGCACTTGCCCAATGGCAAACCGCGATCGTCGGTGATGGCGATCAGTCGCGAGGATGGCGGCATCGTCGGCACCTGACCTGTGGGAGCGGCGGTGCGACGACTCGACTTGCCCCGCGATCACGCTGTGTCCGTCACATCGCAATCGCGGGGCAAGCCCGCTCCTACTGCGTTACCATGCAGGGAACCTTGCGGCCACCTGCCGCGCAGCAGGAGCGAACATGTCCCACCCCTTCGATACCCTTACCCCCGACCTGGTGCTCGACGCCGTCGAAAGCATCGGCTTTCTCAGCGATGCCCGCGTCCTGGCGCTCAACAGCTACGAGAACCGCGTCTATCAGGTAGGCATCGAAGGGGCCGAACCACTGATCGCCAAGTTCTATCGTCCGGATCGCTGGAGCGATGCGGCGATTCTCGAAGAACATCGTTTCACTGCCGAACTTGCCGACTGTGAAGTGCCGGTGGTCGCGCCGCTTGTCCACAACGGCGCAACACTGTTCGAGCACAGCGGCTTTCGCTTCACCCTGTTCCCCCGTCGTGGTGGTCGAGCGCCGGAGCCTGGCAACCTGGACCAGCTCTATCGCCTGGGCCAGTTGCTCGGTCGCCTGCACGCGGTCGGCGCCACCCGTCCTTTCGAGCATCGCGAAACGCTGGCGGTGGATAACTTCGGTCATGCTTCGCTCGACACCTTGCTCGAAGGCGACTTCGTACCGACCAGCCTGGTGCCGGCCTTCGAATCGGTGGCCCGTGACCTGCTCACGCAGATCGAAGCCATCTACGCCGACACCCCGCACCAGACCATCCGCCTGCACGGCGACTGCCACCCGGGCAACATGATGTGCCGCGACGAGGTGTTCCATATCGTCGACCTCGACGACTGCCGCATGGGCCCGGCCGTCCAGGACTTGTGGATGATGCTCGCCGGCAGCCGCCAGGAGCGTCTGGGCCAACTGGCCGAGCTGATGGACGGCTACAACGAGTTCCACGACTTCGATCCCCGCGAGCTGGCCCTGATCGAGCCTTTGCGCGCCCTGCGCCTGTTGCACTACAGCGCCTGGCTGGCGCGACGCTGGGACGATCCGGCCTTCCCGCGCAGCTTCCCCTGGTTCGGCCAGGAGCGTTACTGGGGCGACCAGATTCTCGCCCTGCGCGAACAGCGGGCGGCACTGGACGAAGAACCGCTGAAATTGTTCTGAAGCGCAGGCAAGTCTGTCTACAATATCCACCGTTTTAGTTAGCTGCCTAAGCAAGGACTCTGCATGCAAGCCGCCAACCCGCGCCGCGGGTACATCCTGGGCCTGAGCGCCTACATCATCTGGGGCTTGTTCCCGCTCTACTTCAAAGCGCTGCAAAGCGTGCCCGCGGTGGAAATCATCGTCCACCGGGTGCTCTGGTCGGCGCTGTTCGGCTCGCTCCTGCTACTGGTCTGGAAACACCCGGGCTGGTGGCGCGAGCTGCGCGAAAACCCGCGACGACTGGCGATCCTGGCCCTGAGCGGGTCGTTGATTGCCGGTAACTGGCTGACCTATGTCTGGTCGGTGAACAACGGCCGCATGCTCGAAGCCAGCCTGGGTTACTACATCAACCCGCTGATCAACGTGTTGCTGGGCATGCTGTTGCTCGGCGAACGCCTGCGCCGGCTGCAATGGTTGGCGGTGGGGTTCGCCACCGTGGGTGTGGCGCAACAGGTGTGGCAGGTCGGCAGCCTGCCCTGGGTGTCGCTGGTGCTGGCCTTGAGCTTCGGTTTCTACGGCCTGATCCGTAAACAGGCACCGGTGGCGGCCCTGCCCGGCCTGGTGGTGGAAACCTGGATGCTGGTGCCGCTGGCGGTTGGCTGGCTGTTGCTCAACCCGCTGGCCGCCAGCGCCCAGCCGAGTTTCTACACCAGCAGCGAGGCGCTCTGGCTGGTGGCCGCCGGGCCGGTCACGCTGATCCCGCTGGTATGTTTCAACGCCGCCGCCCGGCACCTGCCCTACACCACCCTGGGCTTCCTGCAGTACCTGGCCCCGACCCTGGTGCTGCTGCAAGCCGTGTTGCTGTTTGGCGAGCACCTGTCGAGCAGCACCCTGGTCGCCTTCATGTTCATCTGGGCTGGCCTGGCCATCTACAGTGTCGATGCCTGGCTGAGCCTGCGCCGGCGCGCCTGATCAAAAAACGTACAAACCTCTACAGGCCACGTCAATCGTGGCCTGTAGCAATATCTCCCAAGGTTATCCACACCCTCATCCCCGCGCTTTGTGCACAAGCCACTGATTATTGGTGGTTTTTTGCTCAAAGTCGGCAAAGCCGCAGCCCGCCTGGGCTGGCGACGGCTTCCCCCAGCTTATCCACAGGCCGGTCCCCGGCAAAACGGGATAACTAGTCTTCCGGGCGCAGATTCAATTCCACCATCAGGTCGTCGGCCAGTGCCTCAAGCTTGCGCTGCAGGTTGTCCAGAGGCAGGGTCAGGGGCACTGCCAGCAAGGCATCGGCATGAAACAACGGTTCACTGCTCATGGGAGCCGGCTTCACGTCGGTGTTCAGATGCTCGACATTGACCCCCAGTTCGGCCAGCAAGCGCGTGATATCAAGGACGATGCCCGGGCGATCATTGCCCACCAGCTCCATGGCGATCGGCTTCCAGGTGCAGGACGGCTCGATGCCGCTTTTGGCAATCAGCACGCGAATTTCATGCTTGCTCAAGGCCTGCAGGGCCTCGTTCAGCTCATCGTAGTTCTCAGCCGGCACTGCCACCTTGAGGATCCCGGCAAACTGCCCGGCCATCCGCGCCATGCGGCTCTCCAACCAGTTACCGTTATGCTCGGCAATGCATTTAGCGATACGTTCGACCACGCCAGCCTTGTCGGGAGCGATCACTGTCAGTACGAGATGATCCACGCGGTAACCCTCTGCTTTGAAAGGTCAGGCCCCTGAAATCAAAGGGCGCGCAGAAAGTATAGGCAAGGCGCGGCAACCTGCCGCAGCGGGTTCACGGAACAAATCGTGTACTGTTTCAAGATTTATCTGGAACAATCCGCCACTTTTTTGAGAACATACTGTCTCCCAGCGTGACCTTCTGCGACTAATTGGTCGCAGAACGACGTATTTAGTCTGATTTTCACAACCGCTGCGCATCATGTAGTATGCCGCAGCGTGGACTACAAAACGTCGAATCGATGTCTGCCAAGGCGCCTGTGAAAATACGCCAATGCCCGCCAGCCTGTCTGGCAGGCCGCACCCAGCCGCCCATCGGGCATGTTCTGGTGCCGTGTTTAGAGAAGCGCGCAAGGCTTAAATAGAAGAGCTGAATAGCTGAGCAGAGTGAGGCAAGCAATGACTGAACACGTTCAAGTCGGTGGCCTTCAGGTCGCCAAAGTCCTGTTCGACTTCGTGAACAACGAAGCCATTCCCGGAACTGGCGTCAACGCCGAGCAATTCTGGGCCGGGGCGGAAAAGATCATCAACGACCTCGCTCCAAAGAACAAAGCACTGCTGGCCAAACGTGACGCACTCCAGGCTCAGATCGATGCCTGGCACCAGGCGCGCAAAGGCCAGGCTCACGATGCCGTGGCTTACAAAGCCTTCCTCCAGGACATCGGCTACCTGCTGCCAGAAGCTGCAGACTTCCAGGTCTCGACCCAGAACGTCGATGACGAAATCGCCCGCATGGCTGGCCCGCAGTTGGTCGTACCGGTAATGAATGCGCGCTTTGCGCTCAACGCCTCCAACGCCCGCTGGGGCTCGCTGTACGATGCCCTGTACGGCACCGACGCCATCAGCGAAGCGGGTGGCGCGGAAAAAGGCAAAGGCTACAACAAGGTTCGCGGCAACAAGGTCATCGCCTTCGCCCGCGCCTTCCTCGACGAGTCCGCGCCACTGGCCGCCGGCTCCCATGTCGATTCCACTGCCTACCGCATCGAAGCCGGCAAGCTGGTCGTCGCCCTCAAGGGTGGCAGCAACACCGGCCTGCGTGACGACGCGCAACTGATCGGCTTCCGGGGCGACGCCTCGGCACCGACCGCCATTTTGCTCAAGCACAATGGCCTGCACTTCGAAATCCAGATCGATGCCAGCACCCCGGTCGGCCAGACCGACGCGGCGGGCGTCAAGGACGTGCTGATGGAAGCCGCCCTGACCACCATCATGGACTGCGAAGACTCGGTTGCTGCGGTCGACGCCGACGACAAGGTCGTGGTCTACCGCAACTGGCTCGGCCTGATGAAGGGCGACCTGGCTGAAAGCGTCAGCAAAGGTGGCCAGACCTTCACCCGGACCATGAACCCGGACCGCGAATACACCGCGCCCAACGGTGGCTCGGTGACCCTGCACGGTCGCTCGCTGCTGTTCGTGCGTAACGTCGGTCACCTGATGACCATCGATGCCATCCTCGACAAGGACGGCAACGAAGTGCCCGAAGGCATCCTCGATGGCCTGGTCACCAACCTGGCAGCGATCCACAACCTCAACGGCAACACCAGCCGCAAGAACAGCCGCACCGGTTCGGTCTACATCGTCAAACCGAAGATGCACGGCCCGGAAGAAGCGGCGTTCACCAACGAACTGTTCGGTCGCATCGAAGACCTGCTGGGCCTGCCGCGCTTCACCCTGAAGGTCGGCATCATGGACGAGGAGCGCCGTACCACGGTCAACCTCAAGGCTTGTATCCAGGCGGCCAAGGATCGCGTGGTGTTCATCAACACCGGCTTCCTCGACCGTACCGGTGACGAGATCCACACCTCCATGGAGGCCGGCGCCGTGGTGCGCAAGGGCACCATGAAGACCCAGAAGTGGATCGGCGCCTACGAGAACTCCAACGTCGACATCGGCCTGGCTACCGGCCTGCAGGGCCGCGCCCAGATCGGTAAAGGCATGTGGGCCATGCCGGACCTGATGGCCGACATGCTCGAGCAGAAGATCGCTCACCCGCTGGCCGGTGCCAACACCGCCTGGGTACCGTCGCCGACCGCCGCCGCGCTGCACGCACTGCACTACCACAAGGTCGACGTCTTCGCCCGTCAGGCAGAGCTGGCCAAGCGTGCACCGGCCTCGGTGGACGACATCCTGACCATCCCGCTGGCGACCGACACCAACTGGTCGGCCGAAGAGATCCGCAACGAGCTGGACAACAACGCCCAGGGCATCCTCGGCTATGTCGTGCGCTGGATCGACCAGGGCGTCGGCTGCTCGAAGGTACCGGACATCAACGATGTCGGCCTGATGGAAGACCGCGCCACCCTGCGTATCTCCGCCCAGCTGCTGGCCAACTGGCTGCGTCACGGTGTCGTCACCGAGACCCAGGTGCTGGAAAGCCTCAAGCGCATGGCGCCGGTGGTGGACAAGCAGAACGCCAACGACCCGCTGTACCGCCCGCTGGCACCGGACTTCGACAACAACATCGCCTTCCAGGCGGCGGTCGAGCTGGTGGTAGAAGGCACCAAGCAGCCGAACGGCTACACCGAGCCGGTGCTGCATCGTCGTCGTCGTGAGTTCAAGGCCAAAAACGGTCTGTAACCCGCCATCGCGGGGCAAGCCCGCTCCCACTGTGGGAGCGGGCTTGCCCCGCGATCAAGCTACACCCAACTCCTTGCGCACCAACCTCACCAGCTTGTCCAGATCAATCGGCTTGAGCAGAAAGTCGACAACGCTCAAATGCATCGCCGCAATGGCGTCCGGTACATCGGCATCGCCGGAAACAATAATGATCGGCAACGCGGCCTTCTCCGACTCGCGAATCTTGCGAATCAGCTCCAGGCCATCGAAGGGCCCCATGCGCAAGTCGGTGATCAGCAAACCGATGTCACGCTCGCCTTTGAGATACCCAAGCGCCCGCTCGGCATTCTCCGCCGTCAGGCATTTGATACCCTTGGCCTTCAGGTAACTGGCCAGCGCTTCCCGGGCTTTCGGATTGTCATCGACGATCAAGACTTTCTGCGGTGCAGCCGCAGGTGCGGTCACCGTTGCCAGCGCTTCACGCTCGGCGTCGCTCAGAATGTCGTCTTGGTCGTGCATGGCTGTCTCATCGTCAATGACCCTTGAAAAATGTCCCTTGAATCAAGTTCAGACTGCTTTTGATCCACTTGCAACCTGCTTTTCGTCGTGTAATTGACACCTGTCGCCTGGCCCATGCGGCCTTTCGCCATTTATAGACTTACGTCCAATGGGCACTGGCCGGTTGGCGACCGACCATGAGGGTCGAAAACAACAAGGTCGGCACCCGGTGCCACGATAAAGACGCGGTAAGGTTCATGAGCAAAATGGACGCCTTCACCCAGGCCGGAAAAACTGCAGTACTGCAGAATATCCAAGGGACCCTGCAGTTTCTGCAACGCTTTCCCCCCTTCAACCAGATGGAAAGCGCCCACCTGGCGTTTCTGGTGGAACAGTGCCAGCTGCGTTTCTATGCAGCCAACGACAGCATCATCAAGCCCGCCGACGGCCCGGTGGAGCACTTCTACATCGTCAAGCAGGGCCGGGTGGTCGGTGAGCGCCAGCACGTGACCCGCGCCGGCACCGAAACCACCTTCGAGATCACCACGGGCGAATGCTTCCCCCTGGCTGCCCTGCTCGGCGAACGCGCTACCCGCACCGAGCACCTGGCCGCGGAAGACACCTTCTGCCTGCAATTGAACAAGGCCGCGTTCATCCGCCTGTTCGCCCTGTCCGAGGCCTTTCGCGACTTTGCCTTGCGTGGCGTCAGCAGCCTGCTCGACCAGGTCAACCAGCAGGTCCAGCGCCGGGCGGTGGAAACCCTGGGCACCCAGTACTCGCTCAACACCCGCCTGGGTGAACTGGCCATGCGTCACCCGGTGGTCTGCGACCGACAGACGCCCCTGCGCCAGGCCGTGGCCCTGATGCACGAGCAGCAGGTCGGCAGCATCGTGATCGTCGATGAGCAGCGTTTTCCCATCGGTATCTTCACCCTGCGCGACCTGCGCCAGGTGGTGGCCGACGCCAGCGCCGACTTCGCCGAGCCCATCGCCGGGCACATGACCGCCGAACCCTTCTACCTGAGCCCCCAGGCCAGTGCCTTCGACGCCGCCATCGCCATGACCGAGCGGCACATCGCCCATGTCTGCCTGGTCGAAGACAAGCGCCTGTGCGGCGTAGTCTCCGAGCGCGACCTGTTCTCCCTGCAGCGGGTCGACCTGGTGCACCTGGCCCGGACCATCCGCCACGCCACGCGAATCGAAAGCCTGGTGTCGCTGCGCGGTGAAATCGGCCAGCTGGTCGAGCGCATGCTGGCCCACGGCGCCTCCTCGACCCAGATCACCCAGATCATCACCCTGCTCAACGATCACACCGTATGCCGGGTCATCGAGCTGGCCATCGAGGAAAAAGGCGACCCGGGCGTACCGTTCAGCTGGCTGTGCTTCGGTAGCGAAGGCCGCCGCGAGCAGACCCTGCACACCGACCAGGACAACGGCATCCTCTTCGAAGCCCGCGATGCCGCCCATGCCGCCGAGATCCGCGGACGCCTGCTGCCCCTGGCCCAGTACATCAACCAGGGGCTGGCCCAATGCGGCTTCACCCTGTGCAAGGGCAACATCATGGCCGGCAACCCCGAGCTATGCCTGTCCCGTGCCGAGTGGGCCCGGCGCTTCGCCGCGTTCATCCGCGAAGCCACGCCGGAAAACCTGCTGGGCTCGAGCATCTATTTCGACCTGCGGGTGGTCTGGGGCGATGAGCGCGCCTGCGAGCAACTGCGCCAGGGCATACTCGAACAGGTGGCCGACAATCGCCTGTTCCAGCGCATGATGGCCGAGAACGCCTTGCGCCAGCGGCCGCCGGTGGGGCGTTTCCGCGAGTTCGTGCTGACCCGCCAGGGTAACGACAAGGCCGCGACCCTGGACCTCAAGGTGCAGGGCCTGACCCCCTTCGTCGACGGCGCACGGCTGCTGGCCCTGGCCAACGGCGTCAGCGCCATCAACACCCTGGAGCGTCTGCGCGAACTGGTGAGCCGTGAGGTGATCGATCCGCTCGACGGCGCCGCCTATGAGGAGGCCTACCACTTCATCCAGCAGACCCGCATGCAGCAGCACCAACTGCAGAGCCGGCAGAACCTGCCCTATTCCAACCGCGTCGACCCGGACAGCCTCAACCACCTGGACCGGCGCATCCTGCGCGAGTCCCTGCGCCAGGCCCAGCGCCTGCAGAGCAGCCTGGCCCTGAGGTATCAGCTGTGAGCCTGTTCACCTGGCTGCGACCGCGGCAAATCAACGACCAGGTGCGCCAACGGGTGAGCCGCCTGACACCGCCGGCGCCGCTCGGCGAACACACCCTGCGCAAGCAGCGCTGGGTCGTGCTGGACCTGGAGACCAGTGGCCTGAACACCAACCGTGACCAAGTGCTGGCCATTGGTGCGGTGGTCATCGAAGACGGCGCCATCGACTTCAGCCAGCAGTTCGAACGCACCCTCTATCAACGCGACCACAAGCTCACCTCCAGCGTGCTGCTGCATGGCCTGAGCCCCAGCGCCATCGCCGCCGGCTGTGATCCGGTCGAAGCCTTGCTCGACCTGATGGACTTCATCGGCGACAGCCCGGTGCTGGCCTTCCACGCGCCTTTCGATCAACGGATGCTGGCCCGGGCCTTGAAGGACCACCTGGGTTATCTGCTGCAACACCCCTTCTTCGACCTGGCCGAACTGGCTCCGCTGCTCAACCCGCAGATCACCCTGCGCGAGGCCGGGCTGGACGACTGGACCGCCTGTTTCGGCCTGGAGGCCATCGAACGTCACAATGCCAGTGCCGACGCCATGGTCACCGCCGAACTTGCCCTGATCCTGTTCAGCCAGGCCCGGCGCCAGCACCTGGACAGCCCAGCGCTGCTCGACCAGCACCTGCAGCGCTGGCGGCGCCGACGGCAACAGGGTCACGGCTTCTAGCGTCATCCGATGAGCGTCAATTGCGTCCTGCGAGTAGATTCTGCAACAATCGCGAATAATTCTCGTTAGTTAACGCATCTTTTTCGGGGAACGCCTTGTCGTCCGTGCAAAGCCCACACAGTGAGCTGGTCGGTACCCTTTATCGCGACCACCGCAGCTGGCTGCTTGCCTGGCTGCGGCGCAATATCGCCTGCGCCGAGCGCGCCGAAGACCTGAGCCAGGACACCTTCGTGCGCCTGCTCGGTCGCGAGCAATTGCCGCCACCCCGCGAACCCCGCGCGTTCCTCATGGCCATCGCCAGGGGCCTGCTGTTCGATCACTTTCGCCGGGCGGCGCTGGAGCAGGCCTATCTGGCCGAGCTGATGCTGATCCCGGAGGCCGAACAGCCCTCCCCTGAAGAACAGCACCTGATCCTCGAAGACCTCAAGGCCATCGACCGCCTGCTGGGCAAGTTATCGAGCAAGGCCCGTGCAGCCTTCCTGTACAATCGCCTCGATGGCCTGAACCATGCCGAGATTGCCGAACGTCTGGGGGTTTCCGTTTCCCGGGTACGCCAGTACCTGGCCCAGGGCATGCGTCAGTGCTACATCGCCCTGTACGGAGAGCCTACATGAACAGCAAGCCGGTCAGTGCCCGGGTCCTGGACGCCGCGATCGCCTGGCAACTGTGCCTGGATTCGGGCACTGGCAGTGCCGAGGAGCGCGCCGAATTCGCCCGCTGGCACGCCGCCGATGAGGAACACGCGCGCGCCTGGATACAGCTGCACATGCTCGACCAGCGCTTCAGCGCCGCCGCCGGCCCCGCGCGCCAGGCCCTGCTGCAATCGCGCGCGGACATGCGCCAGCGCGTGCGCCGGGTGGGCAGCGGCCTGGCCAGCCTGGTGCTGGTGGCCGGCCTGCTCAGCTGGGTCAGCGCCTACCAGTCGCTGGGCTATTGGCTCGCCGACCAGCGCACCGGCACCGGCGAGCAACGCAGCCTGCGCCTGAGCGACGGCACCCTGATCAGCCTCAACACCCATTCGGCGGTGGACATCCGCTTCGATGAAAAGGAACGCCTGATCGTGCTGCACGAAGGCGAGATTTCCATCGAGACCGGGCACAAGGACGATCGCCCGTTCATTGTCGCCACCGAAGACGGCCGCTTGCGTGCCCTGGGTACCCGTTTCCTGGTGCGCATGGAAGCGCAAGGCACCCGCCTGAGCGTGCTGCAATCGGCGGTGGCGGCCAGGCCCCAGGACAGCGGCGACGAACAGATTCTCCACGAAGGCCAGCAGGTGCTGATGAACCACGACCGGCTCGGCACCATTGCCGGCCTGCCCCTGGGCGTCGATGCCTGGACCCGCGGCATGCTGGTGGTCGACAACGTGCGCCTGAGCGAGCTGGTCGATGAACTGGGCCGTTACCGCAGCGGCTACCTGGGGGTGGCGCCGGAAGTGGCGAACCTGCGCATTACCGGCAGCTTCCCGCTCAACAACACCGACCTGGCCCTGACCTCCCTGCTGCCGACCCTGCCGGTGCAGATCGAGCAGCACACGCCCTGGTGGGTATCGGTGGTGGCCAAACACGACAAGCCTTGAGGGCCTTATCGCAGGCTTCGCCAGCTCCCACAGGGTCAGCACACACCGGGTGGGAGCTGGCGAAGCCTGCGATTGGCTGCACCGCAGTCGCACCTACAATCAAAATCGAAATAATTTTCACTAACCCCTGTCACTTTTTCTCTCTCGCTCGGCAAGGAAGCTAGTTAGCACTTATCCGTCGAGGAGCCGCTGCATGACCCGCGCTTTTGAAACCCTCCTGCGCCCCAGCTTGCTGGCCATGGCCATTGCCCTGTCCGTGCCGCTGGCGAGCAGCCCGCTGATTGCCGCCGAGCAGTCCGCCAGCCTGCGCAGCTACAACCTGCCTGCCGCGCCGCTGTCCACCACCCTGAACCAGATCGCCAGCCAGGCCGGCATCGCCCTGGCCCTGGACCCGAGCGTGATCCAGGGGCGCACCTCGGCACCGGTCAACGGGCAATACAGCGGCATCGACGCCCTGCAGGCCGCCCTGCGTGGCACCGGCGTGCAGTTGCAGCAAAGTGGCGCCGGAACCTTCACCGTGGTCGCCGCGCCCGAGGGGGCGATGTCATTGCCGGTGACCGACATTCGTGCCGAAGGCGATCTGGAAAGCGCCTGGGGTCCGGTCGAAGGTTATGTCGCCAAGCGCACGGCAGTGGGCACCAAGACCGATACCGCACTGGTCGAAGTACCACGCTCCATTTCCGTGGCCACCCGCGAGCAGATGGATGATCGCAGCGTGCACAGCCTCGATGACGCCGTGCGCTACATGCCGGGTATCGTCTCCGCCAGCTTCGGCAGCGACACGCGTTTTGACTGGATGCGCGTGCGCGGCTTCGAGCCGACCCAGTTCCTCGATGGCCTGCCGCTGCCCAAGGGCGTGTACGCCAACCCGAAAGCCGAGACCTGGAACCTGGACCGGCTCGCACTGCTGCGCGGCCCGGCCTCCTCGGTGTACGGCCAGACGCCACCGGGTGGCCTGCTGGACATGGTCAGCCGTCGCCCGCAGGCCGAAAGCAGTAATGAAGTCCAGCTTCAGTACGGCAGCGACAACCACCGGCAAATCAACTTTGCCAGCACCGGCAAGATCGATGATGAAGGCCAGTTCCTCTACAGCCTCAGTGGCGTGGTGCGCGATGGCGGCACCCAGATCGATCACATCGACGACAAGCGCTACAACATCGCCCCAAGCCTGACCTGGAACATCGACGAAGACACCACGCTGACCTTCCTGTCGCAATTCACCCGCGACGATACCGGCGTCACCAGTCAGTTCCGCCCGATCCAGGGCACCAAGATCGACATGCCGTTCGGCGACATCTCCCACCACAAGAACCTGGGTGACCCGAACTACGAGTTCTACGACCGCACCTACTACGCGCTGGGATACGCCTTCGAACATCGCATCAACGATGTCTGGCAATTCCGTCAGAACCTGCGCTACACCAAGTCGGACCTTGAGTTCCAGACCATTACCGTCAACAGCTACATTCCCGAGTTTGCAGACTTCGGCTTTGTCGTCGACGACGACGGCAACACCGGCCGCGGGACCACCAACGTCGACGAAGACATCAGCCAGTTCGCGGTCGACAACAACTTCCAGGCCGACTTCGCCACCGGCGCCATCAGCCACACCCTGTTGCTCGGCCTGGATCACCAGCGCAGCAACACCAACTACCTGTCGATCTTCGGCAGCGCACCGGACATCAACGTCAATCACCCGGAATACGGCTTGCCGATCACCCGTCCGCCACGCTCCGACGCCTTCTACGACTACAACCAGAAAACCCGTCAGACCGGCCTCTACGTCCAGGACCAGATGGCCCTCGACAACTGGCGCCTGACCCTGGGCGGGCGTGAAGACTGGGTGCATACCGGTACCAAGTTCTTCAACAAGGGCGATGCCACCAACACCGAGCGCGACACCAATTTCAGCGGCAATGCGGCGATCAGCTATGTCTTCGACTCGGGCTTCGTGCCTTACCTGTCCTACGCCGAGTCGTTCCAGCCGACCAGCAACGCCACCGCGGATCCGGAGCAGTCGTTCAAGCCGACCGAAGGCGAGCAATGGGAACTGGGCATCAAGTACCAGCCGCCAGGCTCCAGCACCCTGCTGACAGCTGCGGTGTATGACCTGACCCAGAAAAACGTCTCGGTCACCAACAACGTCGGCAATGTCACCGTCACCAGCCAGACCGGGGAAGTGAAAGTCCACGGCCTGGAGCTTGAAGCCGTATCCGACGTTACCGAGAACCTGAAAGTGATCGCGGCCTACACCCTGGCCAAGTCCGAAGTGCAGGATGGCGAGTTCAAGGGCAACCGCCTGCAACTGATGCCGAACCAGCAAGCCTCGCTGTGGGCCGACTACACCTGGCACGACGGCGTGCTGGACGGCTTCGGTATCGGCGGCGGCGCGCGCTACACCGGCAACACCTATGGCGACCAGGCCAACTCCGAACTGGGCAAGGCCGATGCCTACACCGTGTTCGATGCCGCCGTGCACTACGACCTGGGCCGCCTGGATAACAGCCTCAAAGGCGCATCGCTGGCCGTCAACGCCAACAACGTGTTCAACAAGGACTACATCTCCACCTGCGACGGGTTCTACTGCTACTACGGCGACCTGCGCAGCGTTGTCGCCAGCGCCACCTACAAGTGGTGATGGCCTGACTCTGTACGCGTGATGACCAGGCCGTCCCAGCGGGGACGGCTTTGGTTTTTCTGAAAGCCGAGAAATAAAATGCAATGAAAAGCTCAACCATACGCCGCTGGTCCTCGGTCCACACCTGGACCAGCCTGATCTGCACCCTGTTCCTGCTGATGTTGGCGCTGACCGGTTTGCCGCTGATCTTTCACCACGAGATCGACCACTTGCTGGGCGATGCGCCACAGCTCAAGGAAATGCCGGCCGATACCCCGAAGCTGGACTTGCAGGAACTGGTGCTCAAGGCCCAGGCCCACCGCCCCGGCGAAGTGATGCAGTACTTCGGCTGGGACGAGGATGACAGCAACGGCGTGGTGACGATCATGGCGGCCACCGCCGGCACCGAACCGAACTCATCGCACACCTTCATGCTCGACGCCCGTACCGGCGATGTGGTGGAAATGCCCTCGGCCAACGGCGGCTTGATGATGACCATGCTGCGCCTGCACGTGGACATGTTCGCCGGCCTGCCCGGCAAGCTGCTGCTGGCGTTCATGGGCCTGCTGTTCGTGGTGGCGATCATCTCCGGCGTGGTGCTCTATGCCCCGTTCATGCGCCGCCTGAAGTTCGCCACGGTACGCCATGACAAATCCGCGCGGCTGCGCTGGCTCGACCTGCACAACCTGATCGGCATCGTCACCCTGACCTGGGCCCTGGTGGTGGGCGTCACCGGGGTGATCAGCGCCCTGTCGGACCTGGTGATCGCTGCCTGGCGCAACGAGAGCCTGGCGGCGATGGTCGCGCCCTACCGCGATGCGCCGCCGCTGACCGAGCTGGCGCCGGTCAGCCGGGTGCTGGACATCGCCGCCGAAGCCGCGCCGGGCATGCAACCGGATTTCATTGCCTTCCCCGGCACACGCTTCTCCAGTGAGCACCACTACGCGGTGTTCATGAAAGGCAGTACCCACCTGACCGCTCACCTGCTGACACCAGTTCTGATCGATGCCAGCACCCTGAAAGTCACCGCCATCGGCGATCGCCCCTGGTACATGGACGCCATGGGCCTGTCGCAACCGCTGCACTTTGGCGACTACGGCGGCCGACCGATGCAGATCCTCTGGGCGGTGCTGGATGTGCTGACCATCATCGTGCTGGGCAGTGGTGTGTACCTGTGGGTGGTACGGCGTCGCGCGGTGGCGACGGTTGCGGCAGCACGGACGGAGATGGCGGGATGAAGCGTCAGTCGTCGAGCCTGTGGGCGGTGTTCGCCCAGCCTGGCCTCATCGCCCTGCTCGGGGCGCTGGGGCTGTTTGCCGCGCTGCTGGGTGATGGTGGCTGGGATGCACTGGCCTGGGTAGGGCTGGGGATGCCGGCCTGGTACGGGGTGCGGGGGTTCTTCAGATAGCCATCGCGGGGCAAGCCCGCTCCCACTGTGTGAACTGTCCACTTTCTGGGGTGCAGTTCAGTGCTGTGGGAGCGGGCTTGCCCCGCGATGAGGCCCTATCAATCAGCCAGCTTAGGCAGGCACTCATCCAGACGCTTGTGCAGCGCACTGTCACTCGGCCAGTTGCGCAGCAGGCGCGCCCGGTCACGGGCAAAGGCCGGGGCGAAACTGAGCTGGGTGGCGTGCTGACACATCGCATCCAGATCGATCAGCGACCACTGGCCATCCTGCCAGAACAGGTTGTGGCCCTTCATGTCGCCATGGCTGATGCGCTCATGAATCAACTGCCCCAACAAATGCTGCAGCGCCTGCAGCTGTTCATCCGGCACCTCGCCCGAGGCAACATAGGGTGCAAAGCACTCCAGCAGGTCTGGCCCATCGGCATACTCGGTGACCAGGTAGGCGCGGCTGCGCAGGCCCATGAAACGCAGTTCCTGGACCGCCAGCGGCTTGGGCGTGGCGATGCCGAGGAACTCCAGGCGATGCCCTTCGATCCATGAATGCCAGGCCCGGCTCGGGCGCCAGAAGCGCTTGAACCAGTGGGCGGTGTTCTTGATGTTGTAGCGTTTGAGCACCAGCGGCCGACCGTCCACCTCGACCCGCGCAACACTGGCCGCGCCACCGGTCTTGTACAGGTGGCCCTGGTCGATCAGCGTATCGGCCTGCTCCAGCACCGGCAGCATGGCCGCAAGTTCCGGGCGACGGATCGAGCGCAGGCCGGACGGGCCTCGCTCGACGCTGAACAGCGTGCACTCGCGCCCGGCCTTTTCCAGGTAATCCTTCTGGCGCCAACTGCGCACCTTGTCGACCTGCTTCTGCAGCGCTTCCAGCGGCAGGGCATGTTCGGCGTTGGCCAGCAGGTAATACACCAGCAGCTCTTCGATGAAGGGCTCCAGGCGCTTGGGCAACTGGGCGAACAGCACGCCGAGGTTCTGCAGCACCTGCGGGCGCGACAGCGGCTTGCCCGGGGTTTCGGCCTTGATCCCGGCACCGTCGATCAGGTACAGCTGGCCGCCATGACGCAGCAGGTTGTCCAGGTGCAGGTCTTCCTGCCACAGGCCCTTGGCATGCATCTGCGCCACGGCCGCCAGGGCTTCGCCGAGCACCAGCGTTTGCTCATCGGCCAATGGCTTCAAGGCTTCGACATCAGCCCAGGCGTCGGCCAGGCTCTGGGCGTCTTCGAGAAACTCGAACAACAGCCAGCCACCCTCGCCCTCGCGCAAGCCATCGGCCAGCAGCAACGGCGTGGTCAGCCCTTGCGCCGCCAGCAGGCGCGCACCGTCGAGCTCACGCTGGAAATGCCGGGCGGCACTGTTGCCCACCAGCAACTTGGCCAGCACCGGTTTGCCGCGCCAGATGCCGGCGCCCACGTAACGCTGCCCGGGCAGCACGCGCAGCAAGGTGAGCAACTGCAGCTCGGCAGTGCCGGCGGCGTCGGCCAGGCCGATGTTCAGCGGCAGGTCCGGGTGGCGCCCGGCTTCCTTGAGTTCGGACAAACGCATCAGCGAGCCTCTTTCTCACGGCGGCGGCGCGTCAGGCGCTGCAGCCAGGTATCGACCAACGGGCTGTCGGCGGGCTGGTCCAGGTAGGACGACAGCAGCACGCGCACTTCAGCTTCGCTCCAGACCGGTGCGCGACGCAACAGCGGCTCAAGGTCCTTGAGCCGGTCGCGCATGCCCAGCCACAGCGGCCGGGTCTTCTCCAGGTCGATCAGTTGCGCCTGCCAGCCATCGCTGCGGGCGCGCAGGAAAATATGCTTGGGGTAGAAACAGCCGTGCACCTGGCGTGCGCGGTGCAGCGTACGCGCCAGCAGGCCACAGGCGCGCAGGATGCCCTGGCGCTGGCCGATTCTGAGCTGCGGCCACTGCCCGAGCAGGCTGTCCAGGTCGTTCCAGTCATCCAGGGCGCGGGTCATCAGGATCGCCCGGTGTTCGCCATCGACCTTGCGCTCGCCGTAGTAGACCGCCTGCAAGGCCGGGATCCCGAGCTTCTGGTAGCGGCTGATGTTGCGGAACTCGCGGGCGAAGGTCGGCTCGCCGAACGGCCGGTGCAGGGTGCGCGTCAGGTAGTCGCTCTGGCGCTTGAGGTAGTAGCCCTTGCCTTCGAGCTCCAGGCGATAGACGCTGCTCCAGCCGCCACGGCCGGTGTTGGGCTCGTCCACCGCATCGAGTTGCAGCGCCCAGAGCTGGTCGAAACCGTTCAGTCCATGGCGCTCAAGCAGTGCCATGTCGGCACTGGCGAGAAAATCTGTCATTCGCGTCCCTCGAAAAACGTCACGATATGCCGGATGCGGCGCTTGTCCGACGCATTCAGGCGTTCGCGCCTGCGGTACTGCAGGTAGAAGCGCAGCCGCTGGGTGGCCGACAAGTGATACTTGGCCACTTTGTCCAGGCATGCCAGGTCCTTGGTGATGCGGTAGCGCAGCATGAAGCTGCGCCAGAAATCACCGGTCGGGCAATCGATGAAGAACAACATGGCCCGGTCATCCACCAGCAGGTTGCGCCATTTCAGGTCGTTATGGGTGAAATGGTGATCGTGCATCATCCGGGTATGCCGGGCGAGCTGGCGGCTGATGCGGTCGACCCAGCCGCGATCGGCCAGGCGTGGATCCTTGCGCTCGGCCAGGGCCGAGAGGTCTTCGGTACGCGGCAGCTCGCGGGTGATCATCGCCCCGCGGCCAAACGCCAGGCCCTTGCGCTCCAGGCCCCAGGCCACCACCTCGGCGGTGGGAATGTCCCACTTGGCGAACTGCTTGAGGTTCTGCCATTCGGCCTTGATCCGCGGGCGCCCCAGGTAGCGGCGCAGGCCTTTGCCGGCACCGATGTAGCGTTTGACGTAATAGTTGACCCCGTCGCGCTCGACGCGGATCACTTCACTCAGCGGGTCGTGGGTCAGGCGCTCGCCCTTGAGGGCGAAGACCGCCTCGAGGCTGCCAAAGTCCGCGGCCAGTGCCTGGTAACCGGGCGCCAGTGTCCACCCCGCCATCAGAGCGCGTCCCCGTATCGCTGTTTACGCGCATAGAGCTTGCGCGCCTTGCCTTCCAGCCAGCGCAGCAGCGTGGCTTCCTCGGCCAGGATGCGGCGCAGCGGCTGCTGGAAGTAGCCGCGCAGGAAGCGCAACTTGTCGCGCCGGGTCAGGCCGATGTCCAGTGCCGAAAAATACAGCGCCGCCAGGTCCTTGTTGCGCCAGCGCCGGGAGATGCTCGCACGGGTCTGGGCGCGGTGCAGGTCGATGACCGACAGCTTGAAGTCATCGGCCGTCACTTCCCGATCGGTGTGCAGCAGGAAGTGGCAGATATAGCAGTCGCGGTGATTGACCCCGGCGCGGTGCATCATGCCGGTCATGCGCGCCACCTCGGCGATCAGCGCACGCTTGAGGCGTGGCACCGGCGGCTGCTTGACCCAGTCGATGCTGTAGTCTTCCAGGCTGATGGTCGGCGCCAGTTCCTCGGTGACGATGAACGAGTGCTGCTGCGCCGGGTTGCTGCCACGCTCGCCATAGGCGACGGCGGTCATGGTCGGCACGCCGACCTGGTGCAGGCGCTGGATCGCCTGCCACTCCTGGCCGGCACCGAGCACCGGCAACTTGGCGGTGAACAGGTTCTTGAAGATCTCGCCCCAGCCGATGCCGCGGTGGATCTTGACGAAATAGCCGCGTCCCTCGACTTCGGTACGCAGGGTGCGACGTCCTTCCAGCTCGCGGTACACCTGCCCTTGCAGGCCCTCCACGGCATCGAAGGCATCGTGCCCGGCCCACAGGCGCTTGAACGGCTCGGCCAGTATCAGTTTCATGGGCGCTCCGGGGCCAGGATCACATCGGCGGCATGCTCGGGCATGCTGTAGAGGTCGGCGGTTTCGGCGAAGGCCAGGCCGTTGCCCGACCAGGCGCCACGGGCCGCATCGTCTTCGAGCATGCGCTGCAGGTAGCGGTTGAGCTGCTCCTGCTCGAACGGCTCGTCGAGCACCAGGCCGCTGTCGGCCTCGGCGATGTAATGGGCATAGCCGCAGACCGCCGAGACCAGCACCGGCAGACCGGCCACCAGCGCTTCGAGCAGCACCGTACCGGTGTTCTCGTTGTAGGCCGGGTGGATCAACAGGTCGGCGCCGAGCAGGAAGCGCGGGATATCGCTGCGCCCCTTGAGGAACTGCACCTGATCGGTCAGGCCCAGGGTCGCGCTTTGCAGCTGGAACACCTTGGGATCGTCCTGGCCGATGACCATCAGCCGGGTGCGCTTGCGCAAGGCCGAAGGCAAGGCCGCCAGGGCCTTGAGGGTGCGATCCACGCCCTTGGTCTTGAACCCGGAACCGATCTGCACCATCAGCAGCTGATCGTCCTTGAGGTCGAACTCGCGACGGAACTCGGCGCGGATTTGCGCGGCATTGGCCGGTGCCCGGCGATCCTGGCTGATGCCCGGTGGCAACAGGTGGAAGCGCTCGATCGGCGTGTCGTAATGCTTGATGAACAGCGGTTGCTGGACTTCGGAGATCATCAGGACCTCGGTCTTGGCGTCCTTGGCGAACACCGCCCGTTCGTACTCGGCGAAGTGCCGGTAGCGGCCCCAGCGCCGGTACAGCGAGTTGCGCAGGTTCTGCGCCTTGTCTTCGAAGCAGCCGTCGGCAGCGTAGTAGACGTCCAGCCCGGGCATCTTGTTGAAGCCGATCAAGCGGTCCACCGGGCGCTTGGCCAGGTCCGCCTCCATCCAGGCGCTGAGTTTCTCGTTGCGTCGATGGTTGAACAGCGCCTTGACCGGCGCCACCAGCACCTCGAAGCCTTCAGGCACGTCGCCTTCCCAGATCAGGGTATAGACGCGGATCTGGTGGCCACGGCGCTGGCACTCCAGGGCGATGCGCATGAAGTCACGCTGCAGGCCACCGAAGGGAAAATACTTGTACAGAACAAAAGCCAGTTGCATCAACGAACATCCTCAGCCAGCAGCAACGCGCGCAATTGGCTCGCCACACGCTCGGGATTCAGGCGAGTGAAGCACAACGGCCACTCGCGTTTGAGATCGAACCGGCGCTGATCGTCAGCGCTCGGTTTATAAGTGCATTTTTTCTGCAGGCACGGGGCGCAGGCGAAATCGCTGGCCAGGTGCACCTGGGATTTGCCGTAGGCCCCGGTCAGCCCCGGGTTGGTCGGGCCGAACAGCGACAGGGTCGGCACATCCAGGGCTGCCGCCAGGTGGCCAAGGCCGGTATCCACCGCCACGCAGGCCTTGGCGGCCGCCAGTACGCGGGCAACACCTGCCAGGTTTAACTTGGGCAGTACCTGGCAGTTATTCAAGCCCTTGGCGATGCGCTCGGCGCGGGCCTGCTCGGCCGGGTTGCCCCACGGCAGGCGCACCTCAAGCCCCTGCTGGCCCAGGCGCTCGGCCAATTGGCGCCAGTAGGCCTCGGGCCAGTGCTTGGTCGCCCAGGTGGTGCCATGCAGGAACACCACGAAGGGCGCCGCCGGTGGCAATTGCAGGCGATTGAGGTCCAGGCCGTAGTCGCCCAGGCCAGCCGGCAGGTCGTAGCCCAGGGCCAGGCCGAACAACTGGCGCACCCGCTCCACCGCGTGTTGCCCGCGCTGCACCGAAAAACGCCGGTCATAGAAACGGCTGGACAGCCCCTCACGGGCCGAATAGCGGTCCAGACCGGCCACCGGTGCCTTGACGTAGCGGGTCAGCCAGGCCGACTTGACCAGGCCCTGGGCGTCGATCACCAGGTCGTACTTGGTCTCGCGCAGGCGCTGCTTGAACTGGCGCCATTCGCCATTCTTGAAGGTCTGCCAGAGGTTCTTGCGCCAACGGCGGATCGCCACCGGGATAACCTTGTCCACCGCCGGGTGCCAGCTGGGGATCTCGGCGAAGCCTTCCTCGACCACCCAGTCGAAGCGGATGCCGGGAATCGCCCGGGCGGCATCGGTCAGCGCCGGCAGCGCATGAATCACATCGCCCAGGGACGACGTCTTGATCAGCAATACCCGCACTTAGTCGACCTCGGCCATGACATCGATCAGGGTCGGGCCGTTCAGGCGCTGCAACGCGGCCACCACGGCATCGGGTTCAAGCTGGCGCAGGCAGTTGTAATGACCGAAGCGGCAGGTGCGGTCGAAGCACGGGCTGCACTCGAGCCCCAGGCGCACCACCTCGACCTGGTCGGCCAGCGGCGGGGTGAAGCCCGGCGAGGTCGAACCGTAGACCGCCACCAGCGGGCGGTTCAACGCCGCAGCAACGTGCATCAGGCCCGAATCGTTGGACACCACCGCGTCGCTGCACGACATCAGGTCGATGGCCTCGGCCAGCGACGTTTCACCGCTGAGGTTATAGGACTCTTCGCGCAAGCCGGGGATCAGCCGATCACGAATCGACTCGCCCACGGCGTGATCGTTCTTCGAACCGAACAGCCAGACCTGCCAGCCTTCACGGATCTTGACTTCGGCAACCTTGGCGTAATGCTCCGACGGCCAGCGCTTGGCCTCGCCGAACTCGGCGCCCGGGCACAGCGCCAGTACCGGGCGGTCCAGGCTCAAGCCGAACTTGGCCAGGGCGGCGTCACGACTGGTCGTTTCGATCTGCAGGCTTGGCCGCGGGTACGGCTTGGGCAGCTCGGTACCGTCCGGGTAGGCCAGGGCCATGAAGCGTTCGATCATCAGCGGGTAGCGGGCCTTGTCGAGCTTGCGCACATCATTGAGCAGGCCGAAGCGCAGCTCGCCGCGCCAGCCGGTACGCTTGGGGATGCCGGCGAAGAACGGCACCAGTGCCGATTTCAGCGAGTTGGGCAGCAGGATCGCCTGGTCGTACTGGCCGGCCAGGGATTTGCCGATGCGTCGACGGGTCGCCAGTTCCAGCGCGCCGTGGCCGAGCGGAAAGCTCAAGGCCTGGCGGACTTCAGGCATGCGCTCAAGGATCGGCCGGCTCCACTCGGGGGCCAGCACGTCGATCACGCACGCCGGGTGCTGTTGCTTCAGGCACTGGAACAGGGTCTGCGCCATTACCATGTCGCCCACCCAGCTGGGGCCAATGATCAAAATTCTCATGCTTTATCCAGAAACGATCAGGGAGGCTGCAGCCTGTCCGCGAACAGCCTGGCCTCCCTTCTTTATATTCAGGCTATAGATGGACCAGTGTACGCCACTCGGGCTGTACTGTGGTCAAGGCAGGCTTCCTGCCGCCTGATTCGCCTGGTTCAACCGCTCACGTCAGGCCCAGTTCGGACCAGATCCGCCGTACTTCGCCGCGCTCCTGCACGAACTGCCCGGCATCGATCACCCCGGCCTGTTTCTGCAGGGCCTGGCGGTGCGCGGCCGAACGGAACGCCTTGTACACCTCGCGCAGCAGTACCGCGTCGCTGGCGGGCATCAGCCCGGCCTGCTCGAGCTCTTCGAGGATGCGGATGTTATCGGTCCAGCGCAGCAGTTCCGGATGGTCGTGAGACCAGGCCAAAGCGGCGTATTGCACCATAAATTCGATATCGACGATACCACCGGCATCTTGCTTGATATCGAAGGGCACGCCGGTGTCGAAGGCATTGGCGCCGGTGCCGGCCGCCGTGGCCTTGGTCCCCAGGTTGTCGCGCATCTTGGCGCGCATCTCGCTGACTTCCGCCTGCAGTTTCGGCAGGTCGCGCGCCTGCCCGAGAATCCGCGCACGCACCGCCTCGAAGGCGGCGCCCACCTGCGGGCAACCCACCAGCACCCGGGCGCGTACCAGGGCCTGGTGTTCCCAGGTCCAGGCTTCGTTCTGCTGATAGCGCTCGAATGCACCCAGGGAGCTGACCAGCAAGCCCGAAGCGCCGGAGGGACGCAGGCGCATGTCCACGTCGTAGAGCTGCCCGGAGTTGGTCTGGGTGGCCAGCAGGTGAATGATCCGCTGCCCCAGGCGGGTGAAGAACTGGGCGCTGTCGATGGGCTTGGCGCCGTCGGTTTCGGCCTGCGGGTCGCCATCATGGATGAACACCAGGTCCAGGTCCGATCCGTGGCCCAGCTCGATGCCGCCGACCTTGCCGTAGCCGACAATAATGAAGCCCGGGTCACACAGGCTGCCGTCGCTGCGCTTGGGCTGGCCGTGACGGGTCACGGTCTGGCGCCAGGCCAGGGCCAGCACCTGGTTGAGGATGGCTTCGGCCAGCCAGGTCAGGTAATCGCTGACCTTCATCAACGGCAGGTTGCCGGCGATCTCCGAGGCGGCCACCCGCAGGCTGTGCGCCAGCTTGAAGTGCCGCAGGGCTTCCATCTGCTGTTCCAGATCGTCCTCGGGAATCCGCGTCAGTCGCTCGCGCAGCTCGGCGGCCAGTTCCGGCGCCTTGGGCGGGCTGAACAGACGCCCCTCGTTGAGCAGCTCATCGAGCAGCAGCGGGAAGCGGGTGATCTGCTCGGCGATCCAGGGACTGGCGGCGCACAGGGTCAACAGCCGACGCAGCGCCCCTGGGTTCTCGGTGAGCAGCACCAGATAGGCCGAACGCCGGGCCACCGCCTCGACCAGCGGCAATACCCGCTCCAGCACCAGGTCCGGATCGGCATGCTCCACCGCCTGGGCCAGCAGGCGTGGAATAAAGGCATCCAGACGCTCACGCCCCAGGCGCTGCATGGCCCGCAACTGCGGGCTGCTGCGCAGCCCGGCCAGTTGCCTGAGTGCCTTGCCCGGGTCGGTAAAGCCGGCGTCCTGCAGCTGGCGGCAGGCGGCGTCTTCGTCCTGGGCTTCTTCCCAGAGCGGCAGCCATTCGCCGCCGACAATCACTTCGCCCTCTTCATCGTCTTCGTCCGGATCGGCGATCACCTGGCGGAAGTGCCAGTCGATACGGCCGCGCCAGTGCATCAGTTGGGCGTGGAATGCCGGCCAGTCGGCAAAGCCGAGCATGAAGGCGATGCGCGCGCGGTCCCGCTCGTCGTCCGGCAGCATCTGGGTCTGGCGGTCGGCGATGGCCTGGATGGCGTGCTCGGTGTAACGCAGGAACTCGTAGCCCTCGCGCAGTTCGGCGACCACTGCCGGCGGCAGGAAACCCTGGCCTTCCAGGGTCGCCAGCACCTTGAGCAAGGGTCGCTGCTGCAGGCTCAGGTCGCGACCACCGTGGATCAGCTGGAACGCCTGGGCGATGAACTCGACTTCGCGAATGCCACCGGCACCCAGCTTGATATTGTCGGCCATGCCCTTGCGCCGCACTTCCTGCTGGATCAACTGCTTCATGGTGCGCAGCGCTTCGATGGCCGAGAAGTCCAGGTAGCGGCGATAGACGAAGGGTCGCAGCATCTCCAGCAACTGCGCCCCGGCGACCTGGTCGCCCGCCACCACCCGCGCCTTGATCATCGCGTAGCGTTCCCAGTCGCGGCCCTGGTCCTGGTAGTACTGCTCCAGGGCATTGAAGCTGAGCACCAGTGCGCCGGACGAGCCATACGGGCGCAGGCGCATGTCGACGCGGAACACGAAGCCGTCGACGGTGATCGGGTCCAGGGCCTTGATCAGGCGCTGGCCCAGGCGGGTGAAGAACTCCTGGTTGTCCAGCGAGCGCTTGACCCCTTCGGTCTCGCCGCCTTCGGGGAAGGCGAAGATCAGGTCGATGTCCGACGACAGGTTCAGCTCCACGGCGCCGAGTTTGCCCATGCCCAGCACCACCATGTGCTGTGGCTGGCCGCTGCGGTGGCCGATGGGTGTGCCGAACTGCTGGCAATGACGCGGGTAGAGCCACTGGTAGGCCTGGTCGATACAGGCGTCGGCGAGGTCCGACAGGTCGCGGCAGCTCTGCACCAGGTCGGCCTGGCGGTTCAGGTCGCGCCAGATGATCCGCACCTGCTGGCGGTTGCGCTGGCGGCGCAGGTTGCGCGCCAGCGCGTCTTCGCTTTCGGCCGCCTGGGTGGCGGCGGCGATCTGGGCGCAGAGCTCGCCGGCAGCGAAGCTGCGGTCGAGTTCGCCGCTGCCGGCCAGCTCGACCAGCATGGCCGGGTCGCGCACCACCTGCTCAAGGACATAGTCGCTGGCCACGGTGACCCGGGCGAATTGCGCCCAGCGTTCATCGCTCCAGTCGTCGACCGTTAAAGCCGTGTGCTGGGCAAGCGCTGTGCGAAACGCGTGCTCGTTGCGGCTGACCAACGGTGCAAGGGTGGCGGGCAGTTCAACCAGCAGAGGCAGGCTCATGGTCTATCCTTGATCGGCGAGAAAAGATTGGCGGTTGTGGGAGCGGGCTTGCCCCGCGATGCGATTCCCCTGGCAAAAGCGATCGCGGGGCAAGCCCGCTCCCACCCGCCACGGTTGGACTGTCATACAAAAGTTAGAAATAGCTGAAAATTCTGATTTTCTGGCAGTAACCATCGCAGCAAACCTTTTCTTGACTGGTTTTTAACCACCGGTATCGTTTTTTCCCACAACCCGAACAGAGGCCACGAGCCATTTTTGTGTAGTTTTACTACTGTCTTTTCACTTCAAAAGCATGAAATGGTGATTCATTTGTAGTAAAACTACACAACGCCGGTACACTCTCCGGTAATCCAAGAATTTCATGTCGTCTGCCCAAAAGGCCAGTCGCAAACTCAGGCAACCGATTCTGGAAGCCTTTCCGCCCTGGAGCAAGCCATGCAAGACCTCGATCCCGTCGAAACCCAGGAATGGCTGGACGCCCTGGAGTCGGTTCTCGACAAAGAAGGCGAAGACCGCGCTCACTATCTGATGACCCGTATGGGCGAGCTGGCCACCCGTAGTGGCTCCCAGCTGCCATATGCCATCACCACGCCATACCGCAACACCATCCCTGTCACCCACGAAGCACGCATGCCTGGCGACCTGTTCATGGAACGCCGCATTCGCTCGATGGTGCGTTGGAACGCGCTGGCGATGGTCATGCGCACCAACCTGAAAGACTCGGACCTGGGCGGCCACATTTCGAGCTTCGCCTCCAGCGCCACCCTGTATGACATCGGCTTCAACTACTTCTTCCAGGCCCCGACCGAAGAACACGGCGGCGACCTGATCTTCTTCCAGGGCCACGCCTCGCCTGGCGTCTACGCCCGCGCCTTCATGGAAGGCCGCATCAACGAAGACCAGATGAACAACTTCCGTCAGGAAGTCGATGGCAAGGGCCTGTCGAGCTACCCGCACCCTTGGCTGATGCCTGACTTCTGGCAGTTCCCGACCGTTTCCATGGGTCTGGGCCCGATCCAGGCGATCTACCAGGCTCGCTTCATGAAGTACCTGGAAGCCCGTGGCTTCATCCCGGCCGGCAAGCAGAAGGTCTGGTGCTTCATGGGCGACGGCGAGTGCGACGAGCCGGAATCCCTGGGTGCAATCGCCCTGGCCGGCCGCGAGAAGCTGGACAACCTGATCTTCGTCATCAACTGCAACCTGCAGCGCCTCGACGGCCCGGTTCGCGGCAACGGCAAGATCATCCAGGAACTCGAAGGCGTGTTCCGTGGCGGTGGCTGGAACGTCAACAAGGTGGTCTGGGGCCGTTTCTGGGACCCACTGTTCGCCAAGGACACCAACGGTGCCCTGCAGCGTCGCATGGACGAAGTCATCGACGGCGAGTACCAGAACTACAAGGCCAAGGACGGCGCGTTCGTCCGTGAGCACTTCTTCAACACCCCGGAACTCAAGGCCATGGTCGAAGACCTGTCCGACGAAGAGATCTGGAAGCTCAACCGTGGCGGCCACGACCCGTACAAGGTCTATGCGGCCTACCACCAGGCGGTCAACCACAAAGAGCAACCGACCGTCATTCTGGCCAAGACCATCAAGGGTTATGGCACCGGTGCCGGCGAAGCCAAGAACACCGCGCACAACACCAAGAAGGTCGACGTCGACAGCCTGCGTCAGTTCCGCGACCGCTTCGACATCCCGGTCAAGGACGACGAGCTGGAGAACCTGCCGTTCTTCAAGCCTGAGGAAGGCAGCGCCGAAGCCCGTTACCTGGCCGAGCGCCGTTCCGCCCTGGGTGGTTTCGTGCCACAGCGCCGCGCCAAGAGCTTCAGCGTGCCGACCCCGCCACTGGAAACCCTGAAGGCGATCCTGGACGGCTCGGGCGACCGCGAAATCTCCACCACCATGGCCTTCGTGCGGATCCTCGCGCAACTGGTCAAGGACAAGGAAATCGGCCAGCGCATCGTCCCGATCATCCCGGACGAAGCCCGTACCTTCGGTATGGAAGGCATGTTCCGCCAGCTGGGCATCTACTCGTCCGTCGGCCAGCTCTACGAGCCAGTCGATAAAGACCAGGTGATGTTCTACCGCGAAGACAAGAAGGGCCAGATCCTCGAGGAAGGCATCAACGAAGCCGGCGCCATGTCGTCGTTCATCGCTGCCGGTACCTCGTACAGCTGCCACAACCAGCCGATGCTGCCGTTCTACATCTTCTACTCGATGTTCGGCTTCCAGCGTATCGGCGACCTGGCCTGGGCCGCTGGCGACAGCCGTACCCGCGGCTTCCTGATCGGCGGTACCGCCGGCCGTACCACCCTCAACGGTGAAGGCCTGCAGCACGAAGACGGTCACAGCCACATGATGGCCGGTACCATCCCGAACTGCCGCACCTACGATCCGACCTACGGCTACGAGCTGGCGGTGATCATCCAGGACGGCATGAAGAAGATGACCGAAGAGCAACAGGACATCTTCTACTACATCACCGTGATGAACGAATCCTACCAGCAGCCAGCCATGCCGGTCGGTGTCGAGGAAGGCATCATCAAGGGCATGTACCTGCTCGAGGAAGATACCCGCGAAGCTGCGCACCACGTCCAGCTGATGGGCTCCGGCACCATCCTGCGCGAAGTGCGTGAAGCGGCGAAGATCCTGCGTGAAGAGTTCAACGTCGGCGCCGACGTCTGGAGCGTCACCAGCTTCAACGAACTGCGTCGCGACGGCCTGGCCGTAGAGCGCAGCAACCGCCTCAAGCCTGGCCAGAAGCCACAGCAGACCTACGTCGAGCAGTGCCTGAACGGTCGCAAGGGTCCGGTCATCGCCTCCACCGACTACATGAAGCTGTTCGCCGAGCAGATCCGTCAGTGGGTGCCGAGCAAAGAATTCAAAGTCCTAGGTACCGATGGCTACGGTCGCAGCGACAGCCGCAAGAAGCTGCGTCACTTCTTCGAAGTCGACCGTCACTTCGTCGTGCTGGCTGCCCTGGAAGCCCTGGCTGACCGTGGCGAGATCGAACCGAAGGTGGTGGCCGACGCCATCGTCAAGTTCGGCATCGACCCGGACAAGCGCAACCCACTGGACTGCTGAGGAGTATTTTTAAGTGAGCGAACTCATTCGCGTACCTGACATCGGCAGCGGTGAAGGTGAAATCATTGAGCTGTTCGTCAAAGTCGGCGACCGCATCGAAGCCGACCAGAGCCTGCTGACCCTGGAGTCCGACAAGGCCTCCATGGAGATCCCGGCCCCCAAGGCCGGCGTGATCAAGGCGCTGAAGGTCAAGCTGGGCGACCGCCTGAAAGAAGGCGACGAGCTGCTGGAACTGGAAGTCGAGGGTGCCGCCGCGGCACCCGCGGCTCCAGCCGCCGCTGCGCCTGCCGCCGAAGAAAAGCCTGCCGCAGCTCCGGCTGCAGCGGCCGCTCCGGCGCCAGCTGCTGCCCCTGCTGCTGCCAGCGTCCAGGACATCCACGTTCCGGACATCGGCTCCTCGGGCAAGGCCAAGATCATCGAAGTACTGGTCAAGGTCGGCGACACCGTCGAAGCCGACCAGTCGCTGATCACCCTGGAATCGGACAAAGCCTCGATGGAGATCCCGTCTCCAGCCGCGGGCGTGGTCGAAGCCGTGATCGCCAAGCTGGATGACGAAGTCGGCACCGGCGACCTGATCCTCAAGCTGAAAGTTGCAGGCGCTGCCCCTGCCGCCGCGCCAGCCCCTGCCGCTGCCGCTCCGGCGCCGGCCGCTCCTGCTGCCGCCCCGGCTGCGGCACCTGCACCGGCTGCTCCAGTTGCTGCTGCGGTTACTGCCCCGGCAGCTACCAACGGCGCCAAGGTTCACGCCGGTCCTGCCGTGCGTCAGCTGGCCCGTGAGTTCGGTGTCGAGCTGAGCGCAGTAGCGGCCACCGGTCCGCACGGTCGCATCCTCAAGGAAGACGTGCAGGTTTACGTCAAGGCCATGATGCAGAAGGCCAAGGAAGCTCCAGCCGCCGGTGCAACCGGTGGTGCAGGCATCCCGCCGATTCCGGAAGTCGACTTCAGCCGTTTCGGCGAAATCGAAGAAGTGCCGATGACCCGCCTGATGCAGATGGGTGCTACCAACCTGCATCGCAGCTGGCTGAACGTGCCGCACGTCACCCAGTTCGATTCGGCCGACATCACCGAGCTGGAAGCCTTCCGCGTTGCGCAGAAAGCCGTTGCGGAGAAGGCCGGCGTCAAGCTGACCGTACTGCCACTGCTGCTCAAGGCCTGCGCCCACCTGCTCAAGGAACTGCCGGACTTCAACAGCTCGCTGGCCCCTAGCGGCAAGGCGATCATCCGCAAGAAGTACGTCAACGTCGGCTTCGCGGTCGATACCCCTGACGGCCTGCTGGTACCGGTGATCAAGAACGTCGACCAGAAGAGCCTGCTGCAACTGGCTGGCGAAGCGGCGGCCCTGGCTGAAAAAGCCCGGACCAAGAAGCTGTCGGCTGACGACATGCAAGGTGCCTGCTTCACCATTTCCAGCCTCGGCCACATTGGCGGCACCGGCTTCACGCCGATCGTCAACGCGCCGGAAGTGGCGATCCTGGGTGTCTCCAAGGCCACCATCCAGCCAGTCTGGGACGGCAAAGCCTTCCAGCCGAAACTGATGCTGCCGCTGTCGCTGTCCTACGATCACCGCGTGATCAACGGCGCCGCTGCCGCGCGCTTCACCAAGCGCCTGGGCGACCTGCTGGCCGACATCCGCACCATGCTGCTGTAATGCTGTTCCCTGTCTCCCTCTGCCGGGGGAGACAGGCTCCCTTTTCGAGCTGCCACGCTCGTACCTCAACCCCGTCACTTTGGCGGGGCTTTTTTTTTGGTTCTTCACGGAATTCCGGGAACTAGGTTCCTTGGGCTTGGGCTTGGGCTTGGGCTTGGGCTTGGGTGTCGAGTCTGCGGGCTTATCCATTCCATGCAGCGACGCTGCCGGCCCCTTCCGCCTTTACGGCGGCCTACTTTTCTCTTGGGAAAAGTAGGCAAAACCGCTTGCTCCTACATACGGCCTCCTGAAGTCGCATTCTGCAGCGCCTGAACTGACGCGCATGAAGATCAAGAGCAACCGTAGGAGCGGGCTTGCCCCGCGATGGCGTCAGCCAGGCCGCGCCAACATCTGCCTTCGAAGATGCGCCAGCACAGGCGCCACCCGTAACTTCGCGACTTCAGGAGGCCGAGCGGAGGTGTCTGGAGGGGGCGGGTGCGTAGCACCCTTCGGCGTAGCCGAAGAACGCGAGCCGTAGACTTGGCGAAGCAAGTCGTAGGCCGCGCAGCCCCTGGAAGACACCGTAGCGAGGGAACCCGGAGCGCAGCGTAGGGCCGGATGCAGGAGCGAGCGGTTTTGGTTCCTTTTGCCAAGACAAAAGGGACCCGCCGTAAAGGCGGAAGGGGCCGCCAGCGTCGCTGCATGGAATGGATAAGCTCGCCACCCCGACACCCAAGCCCAAGCCCAAGCCCAAGCCCAAGCCCAAGGAACCTAGCCCCCGGAATTCCGTGAAGAGCCAAAAAAAAGGCAGGCCAGAGGCCTGCCAAGAGGAGCACACAATGATCAGTGAGCGATGCACACCGACTTGATTTCCGTATAGGCCTCGACCACGCTACGGCCGAACTCACGCCCCATGCCCGACTGTTTGACCCCACCGAACGGCATGTTCGGGTCGAGCAGCACATGGGCGTTGACCCACACGGTACCCGCCTCGATGCGTGGCACCAGGTTCATCGCCTTGGTCAGGTCGTTGGTCCACAGGCTGGCAGCCAGGCCGTAGTCACTGTCATTGGCCATGGCAATGACCTGCTCCTCGTCGTCGAACGGAATCACCGAGAGTACCGGACCGAATACTTCGGCGCGGGCCACGGCCATGCTGTGATCGACATCGGCAAGCACCGTCGGCTGCACGTAGAAACCGGCACTGTCGACCGGCTCACCCCCGGTGACCACACGGGCACCTTCCTGCCTGGCCGTCTCGATGTGCTTGAGCACGCTCTGCTGTTGCTTGCGCGACACCAGCGGGTTGACCGCCGCGGTAGTATCCATGCCCGCACCGATCGGCATGCCGGACACCGCAGCGGCAAGGCCGGCGACGAAGTCGTCGTAGCGCGAGCGGTGCACATAGAAGCGCGAGGCCGCCGCGCACACCTGGCCGTTGTTGAGCAGGCCGCCAAGCAATGCACCTTGCACGGCTTTGTCGATGTCGGCATCGGCGAGGATGATCATCGGGTTCTTGCCACCCAGTTCGAGGGCGAAGCGGGTCATGTTCTGCACGGCGACGCCGCCGACAATCTTGCCCACGGCGGTGGAGCCGGTGAACGACACCTTGTCGACCTTCTTGTGCGAGGCGAGCGCCTGGCCAACGTTGCCACCCCCGGTCACCAGGTTGAACACGCCAGCAGGAATGCCCGCCTCGAGAGCGAGCTCGACCAGGCGCAGGGCGGTCAGCGGGGTTTCCGGCGACGGCTTGATCACCACGGTGCAACCGGTGGCCAGTGCCGGCATCAGCTTCCAGGTAGTGATCATCAAAGGGAAGTTCCACGGCACGATGCCGGCGACAACACCCACTGGCTCACGACGAGCGAATGCCGTGTAGCGCGCGCCCTCCGGCAGCGGGATGGACACGTCGAGGGTCTGCCCTTCGATCTTGGTCGCCCATCCGGACATGTAGCGCATGAACTCGACGGTGGCATTGACATCCAGCATCCGCGCCATGTTGATCGATTTACCCTGGCACAGGGTTTCCAGCTGTGCCAACTCCTCGCCGTGCTCTTCCACCAGCGCCGTGAAACGCAGCAGGATGCGCTCGCGATCGGCCGGACGCAGACCCGACCAGACCCGCGCTTCATGTGCCTTGCGCGCCGACAACACCGCACGCTCGACCAGCTCCGCGCTGGCGTCGGCCACCTGGGCGATGGTTTCACCGGTCGCCGGGTTCAATACCGGCGACGTACTGCCTTCAGGCACAACCCATTGGCCATCGATGAAGCAACCATGGCGACGCTGCAAAAAAGTGGCGACCTGTGGCAGTACATCAACTTTGCTCATACTCATTCCTCGTCGTTCATTGGATCGACCCGATTGGTTGGCAGCTGCCATGGGCAAGCCGTCGACCACGCAGGGCGCACTGCTGGCTTTTGACATGCCGAGTTATATCGCAGTGGCCGAGGAGGGATTTTTGCCTGCATGCCAGTCGTATTGGCCGCACTGCCAACACAACTGGTAGCGATGAGCAAAGCGCGCTGCCGTCACGCCAGCACAGGCTTGTGACGGGCAGGCAATCAGTGCTGGTAACGCTTGCGGTATTCGCCGGGCGATACGCCAAAACGGGCCTTGAAGGCCGTGGAGAAATAGCTGGCGTCAGAGAAACCCCAGGAATAGCCCAAGGCCGAGAGTTTGCGCTGCGCCCCATTGTGGCGCAAAGACTCGGCGCAAAAATCCAGGCGCCGGTTCTTGATGTACTGGGCAACGACCAGACCTTTCTTCGAGAACATGCGGTACAAACCTCGAACCGACACGCCTACTTCTCGAGCCAGCAGCTCCGGGCACAATTCTTCACTGCAAATGTTTTCATCAATGAACCTGAGGGTCTTGCGAAACAGCCGCTCATGCACATCCGGATCGGCCTCGGTACTGCCAATTACCGGACGCAACAAGCTGACGATGGCATCCAGCGTGGCTTCGCTCTCCTGCAGGCTGAGCGTGCCCTGCTGGGTCGCCTCCAGTACCAGCCGATTGGCCAGCACCGCGATCGGCGAGCTGGCATCGATCCGCTGGGCACAGCGAATATTGCTGAAGCGCTGGCTGTGCTCGACCAGATGACGAGGCAGTATCAACGACAACTGGCGCGAGTTGTCGCTATAGGTGAAGTCGCTTGGCAAGGTCGCATCGATCAGAGTGATATCGCCGGGGCTTAGCGTCACGCGATTAGTGCCCTGCTCCATTGCCGCATGGCCTTGCAGCTGAAACGCCGCAAAAAAGTCCCTGTTCTCGCTCTGCTCCACCTCGCGCCCGGTGCGGTACAGACGAGCCTGGGCAACATCAACGAAACTCAGCTTGAGCGCACCGGCCTTGTGCTCTCTTACCGAACCGGAAAACCCGGCTCCCAGGGTCTGGGCGCAAAAGCGGCCACAGGCCTGGTTGATTTGTTGCAGCCATTCATCAAAACGGTCTGCCTGGAGTGCACTTGCAGTCATCATGATGTTACAGGCCTCACTGCTATTTTTATTATTGGACGGCTAGTTAAGCCCGCCGAAGCGCCGGTAGAAACTGTCCCCGACTTCCGGCAACGGACCGTCGGCGGTTTCCAGCGCGCTACTCAAGTGCTCTTCGCCTTTGGCCTGAACCAGACGGTAGATGTTGCGGCACAGCTGACGCGCCGCCCGTCCCTCCCAGTCGCCGGGGAGCAACTCGTCGGGCAGTTGCGGATCGCGCAACAGCAGCTTGCGGTATTCATGAATCAGCAAGGTGCGCGCCAGGAAGCAATCCATCGGCTGCAACACCTCCTGCTCGCGCAGCACCTGCCACAAGGGCCGGAACAGCTGGATGAACTCGCTGTACTGCGCGGCCAGCGCATCGATGCTCCAGCTCTCGCGCACCTGCATGCGCAGCGCCTTGGAGGCCAGGACGTCCTGGGCGGTGGTCTCGAAGAGAATGGTGTCTTCCAGCGCTTCGAGATCCTGCAGGGTGGCGGCCACATCGACACGATCACAACGCGGGCACGCCAGCATCACCGGCGTGATCGCACCAAAACCTTGCCACTCCAGTTCCTCGCGCACCTGTTTGCGCTTGTCCTGCGGCAGTTGCGACAGCAGCGCCAGGGTCCAGGAACCATCCCAGGCCGGCAGCGCGGAACTGTAAACCCGCTTGAAGGCCTTCTCGAAACGCCGCCGACCGGTGCCGGTCAGGCTGTAGTAGCTGCGCCGGCCAACCTTCTCGGCGCTCAACCAGCCTTCCTTGGTCAGGCGGAAGATCGAGGTACGGATCAACCGCTCGTTGATGCCGATGGGTTCGAGCAATTGGATCAGGCTACCGAGCCAGACCGTTCCACCGTGCGGCTCGATGGCATCACCGTAGAGGGTGATGATCAGCGAACTGGCACGCAGCGGCGTCTGCTGTTGGAAACGGGCAATCAACTGATTGAGGGGAGCAAGGGATGTCATGGGAGAACCGGGCATGAAAGTGCTGCGAATATACCCGCTGAGCGCCAGGCATGGCCATCACGGGTGACCGCCATCACAGCCCCTCCCCCTTGGGTCGCAGGCTGCTGGCACTGATCCGTGGACGTGTCGGCTCGACCTCGCTCAACGGCTCGCAGGCGACCAGGCCCTGGGCGCAACGCCGTGCCAGCAGTTGGTACTCTTCGGTGCCGGCGCGCTTCCAGTCGACTTCTTCGTCGCGCAGGCGGCGCTTGACCTGCGCCGGAGAGCCGAGCACCAGCGACTGTTCATCGCAGCGAAAGCCGGCCTTGACGAAGGTGGTGGCGGCGATGAACGAGCGCGCACCGATCTCGGCGTTGTCCATGACCACCGCGTTCATGCCGACCAGCACGTCCTCGCCGACGCGGCAGCCGTGCAGCACCGCACCATGGCCGATGTGGCCGTTGCGCCCGACCACTGTGTCACTCTCGGGAAAGCCGTGCATCACACAGGTGTCCTGGATATTCGCGCCTTCCTCCAGGACGATGCGTCCGAAGTCGCCGCGCAGGCTGGCCAACGGGCCGACATAGCAGCCGGCACCGATGATCACGTCGCCGATCAGCACGGCACTGGGGTGCACGTAGGCGCTGGGGTGTACCACCGGGGTCAGGCCGTCGAGGCTGTAGCAGGTCATGGCAGTGTTCTCATTGGGCCGCAGGACGGCGGCTCTGGACGATAACGAAGCGCCGGCTGACAAAGGCGCCGTCGCTGATCGAGGCATTCGCCGCCGGGTTGCCACCGGTGGCATGGAAGTCGCTGAAGGCGGCCGACTGGTTGACCAGCACGCCGCCGTCGAGGTTCACCGACAGCGCCACGGCGACCTCCTGGGCCAGGGTTTCGGCCTGTTCGAGGAAACTCGGGTCGGTGGAGTACACACCCAGGGTCATGGCGCCCTTGGTGGCGATCACCTCGCGGGCGACCTGCACGCTGTGTGCACTGTCGTCGGTGGCAATGATGAAGGCGATCGGGCCGAAGCGCTCTTGCGCATAGGCATCGCGCTCGGCCGCGTCGACCTTGAGCAGCAGCGGCGTGCACACCCGCGCCGCCGGGAACTGCGGGTGCTCGCGCACTTCGCTGTCGAGCACGACCTCGCCCAGCTCGCGGCAGGCGTCGATGCGTGCCGCCGTCACCTGAGACTGGATGGCACCGAGTACCGCACAAGCGCGATCGTTGTCACTCAGCAACCCCTTGATGGCATCGGCCAGCGCATCGGCGACCTGGTCGAAGCTCAGCTGTTCATCGCCATTGCGAATGCCGCCGCGCGGCACATAGATAGCCTGGGGGGCGGTGCACATCTGCCCGGAGTAAAGGCTCAGGGAGAACGCCAGGTTCTTCGCCACCGCCTTGAGATTGGCCGTGCTGTCGATGATCACCGTATTGATGCCGGCCTTCTCGGTAAACACCTGGGCCTGCAGCGCATGACGCTCCAGCCACTCGCCGAAGGCATTGGAGCCGGTGAAGTCGACCAGCTTGACCCGCGGATCGAGCGCCAGTTGTTGGGCAACGGGGACCTCCGGGGTGTCGACCACCAGGCTGACCAGTACCGGGTCGAAGCCCAGCTCCGCGAGCACCTCCTGCGCCACCTTGACGCTCATCGCCACGGGCAGGATCGCTCCCGGGTGCGCCTTGACCAGCACCGGGTTACCGGTGACCAGGCTGGCGAACAGGCCCGGGTAGGTGTTCCAGGTCGGGAAGGTCGAACAGGCGATCACCAGCGACAGGCCGCGCGGCACGATATGCCAGCGCTTGTCCAGTTGCAGCGGGTCGAGCTTGCCCTGCGGCTTGAGCCAGTGCGCCGCCTGCGGCACCTCGGCCATCGCCCGCCAGGCATAGGCCACGGCTTCCAGGCCACGGTCCTGGGCATGAGCGCCACCGGCCTGGAAGGCCATCATGAAGGCCTGGCCAGTGGTGTGCATCACCGCATGGGCCAGGGTCGGGCTCAAGGCATTGAGGCGCTGGAGGATTTCCAGGCAGGCACCGACCCGCGCCTGCGGGCCGGCATCGCGCCAGGCCGGCAGCGCCTGCTGCTGGCGCGCCAGCAGTTGCTCGGCGTCGTACTGGTCGTAACTGATGCCGAGATCGAAGCCATAAGGCGAACGCTCGGCACCGACGCGAGCGACCGCGGCCGGCCCCTGCAACGCAAACGGCTGGTTCAGCAGCGCCTCGAAGGCCGCCTGCGCACCCTCCACCGCGGCTTGCGGGTACTGCTTGAGCTGCTCGCTGTAAGGCGACCAGTAGCCGCGCTCGGCGATGGCCTGCAGCGCGCGGTCGAGCGTGGCGCGGTGGTGGTCGAACAGTTCCAGGGCGGCACGGGTGGCGGTGGACGACATGGCGGAATTCCTCGAAAGCGGACGACAGACGACACACATTTACAGAAAGCGATGCGTCTGAACAGATTTTCTGTATCACAACGTTTTTTTTCAAATAAGTAAAGCTTTCTGTATCGGAATGTCAGCGAAGGTTGACCGGCACCCCAACAAATACCCGACATAGAGCGCCGCAACACGCCTATACGGTTGACTTTAACCACCTGTTCTCCAAGCCGATCGGCACTGAAACCTCGACGCATAAGACACGTAATTCATTTTTTCTGTTGTTGTTTTGTATCGCTTTTTGCGTATACTCGCAAAAAATGCAGCCTGGCAGGCGGCCTCGTCGGCACCCTGCCTGATCGCCATACCCCCAATAACTAGCCGGCCAACCAAGCCGCGCGTTCAGCCTGAGGAGCGTTCGATGCCTCGCACTCTTGCCGTCCTTGCCCCCGAAGCGGGCGTACGCCTGATCACCCTGCAGCGCCCGCAAGCGCTGAACGCCCTGAACACGGAGCTGCTCGGCGAGCTTGCGGTCGAGCTGGAACAGGCCGAACGCGATCCCGAGACCCGCGCCGTGGTCATCACCGGCAGCCGCAAGGCGTTCGCCGCCGGTGCCGACATCAATGAAATGGCCGAACGCGATATGGTCGGCATCCTCAACGACCCACGCGTGGCCCACTGGCAGCGCATTGCGGCCTTCTCCAAGCCGCTGGTCGCCGCGGTCAACGGCTTCTGCCTGGGTGGTGGCTGCGAACTGGCCATGCACGCCGACATCCTCATCGCCGGCGAAGATGCCCGCTTCGGCCAGCCGGAAATCAACCTCGGCATCATGCCTGGCGCAGGCGGCACCCAACGCCTGCTGCGCGCGGTCGGCAAGTCGCTGGCCATGCAGATGGTGCTCACAGGCGAGGCCATCGATGCGCGCTTCGCCCTGCGCGCCGGCCTGGTCAGTGAAGTGACCCAGCCCGAATTCACCGTCGAGCGCGCCATCGCCATCGCCCGCGTGATTGCGCAGAAAGCGCCGCTGGCGGTGCGCCTGGCCAAGGAAGCCCTGCTCAAGGCCCAGGACACGGACCTGGCCAGCGGCCTGCGCTTCGAGCGCCATGCCTTCACCGTGCTGGCCGGCACCGCCGACCGCAATGAAGGTATCGCCGCCTTCCAGGCCAAGCGCCGCCCCGAATTCACTGGCCAATAAGCCTGGCCGCCCCTTCCCTGGTTATCCCGAGAGCGCCCCTGCGATGAATTTCCAGCACATCCTGTTTGCCATTGAGGACGGCGTCGCCACCCTCAGCCTCAACCGCCCGGACCAACTCAACAGCTTCAACGCGCTGATGCACACTGAAGTGCGCGAAGCACTCAAGCAGGTGCGGCAGAACCCCGAGGTGCGTGTCCTGCTGCTGTCCGGCGAAGGCCGTGGCTTCTGTGCAGGCCAGGACCTGGGCGATCGCAACGTCGCCCCCGGCGCCGAGGCGCCGGACCTGGGCGAGTCCATCGAGCAGTTCTACAACCCGCTGATCCGTGCCCTGCGCGACCTGCCGTTGCCGGTGATCTGCGCGGTCAACGGTGTCGCCGCCGGCGCCGGGGCAAACATTCCGCTGGCCTGCGACCTGGTCCTGGCGGCGCGCTCGGCGAGCTTTATCCAGGCCTTCTGCAAGATCGGCCTGATCCCCGACTCCGGCGGCACCTGGACCCTGCCGCGGCTGGTCGGCAGCGCCCGGGCCAAGGCCCTGATGCTGCTCGGCGAGCGCCTGAGCGCCGAACAGGCCGAGCAATGGGGGCTGATCTACCGGGTGGTCGACGACGCCGAACTGCGCAACGAAGCGCTCAAGCTGGCGCGCCACCTGGCCAGCCAGCCGACCTACGGCCTGGCGCTGATCAAGCGCAGCCTGAACGCCAGCCTGAATAACAGCTTCGACGAGCAACTGGAGCTTGAACGCGACCTGCAGCGCCTGGCCGGGCGCAGCGAGGATTACCGCGAAGGCGTCAGCGCCTTCATGGCCAAACGCACCCCAACCTTCAAGGGACGCTGAGCGATGAGCGCACTGAACCACAACACCGTCGTCGCCGTGATCGGTGCCGGCGCCATGGGTGCCGGCATCGCCCAGGTGGCGGCGCAGGCCGGCCACCCGGTGAAGCTGCATGACGCCCGCCCCGGTGCCGCCGCCCAGGCCATCGACGGCATCGACCGCCAGCTCGGCAAGCTGGTGGAAAAAGGCAGGCTCAGCGCCGAGGCGCGCACCGCCACTGTGGCCCGCCTGCAGCCGGCCGACGCCATCGAGGCCCTGGCCGACGCCGGCCTGGTGATCGAGGCGATCGTCGAGAACCTTGAGGTCAAGCGCGGCCTGCTGCGCCAGCTGGAGGCGCTGTGCAGCGCCGACTGCATCTTCGCCAGCAACACCTCGTCGCTGTCGATCACCAGCCTCGCGGCCGGCCTCGCCCACCCCGAGCGGGTGATCGGCATGCATTTCTTCAACCCGGCGCCGCTGATGGCGCTGGTCGAGATCGTCTCGGGCCTGGCTACGCCGCGGGCGCTGGCCGAGCGGCTGTACGCCACGGCAAGCGCCTGGGGCAAGCAACCGGTACACACCAAATCGACTCCCGGCTTCATCGTCAACCGCGTGGCCCGGCCGTTCTACGCCGAAAGCCTGCGCCTGCTGCAGGAAGGCGCCGCCGACTGCGCGACCCTCGATGCCCTGCTGCGTGATGCCGGCGGCTTTCGCATGGGCGCCTTCGAACTGACCGACCTGATCGGCCACGACGTCAACTACGCGGTGACCTGCTCGGTGTTCGACGCCTATTACGGCGATTTCCGCTTCCAGCCTTCGCTGATCCAGAAGGAGCTGGTCGACGCCGGCCACCTCGGGCGCAAGAGCGGACGCGGCTTCTATGACTACGCCGAAGGCGCCGAGCGCCCGCAGCCGGCCGAACTGAGCAGCACCGCCAGCGTCGACTGCTGTGTGGTGGAAGGCCACCTGGGCGTGGCCGAACCGCTGGTCCAGCGCCTGCAGGATGCTGGCGTGCAAGTGGTACGGCGCGACGGCAGCGGCCTGCTGCGCGTCGGCGATGCGTTGCTGGCCCTGTCCGACGGCCGCCTGGCCAGCCAGCGCGCCCGTGAGGACGGCTTGCGCAACCTGGTGCTGATCGACCTGGCACTGGACTATGCCAAGGCCGCTCGCCTGGCCATCGCCTGCGCCGCCGATACCAGCGTCGGCGCCCGCGACCAGGCCGTGGCCTTGCTGCAACGCGCCGGCCTCAAGGTCAGCCCGCTCGCCGACCTGCCGGGCCTGGCCGTGCTGCGCAGCGTGGCGATGCTCGCCAACGAAGGCGCCGACGCCGTGCTACAGGGTGTCGGCAGTGCCGCCGATATCGACCTGGCGATGCGTGCCGGGGTCAATTACCCGCAGGGCCCGCTGGCCTGGGCCGATGCCATCGGCCTGCCCGCCGTGCTGCGCACCCTCGAACACCTGCAGGCCAGCTACGGCGAGACGCGTTATCGCCCTTCCCTGCTGCTGCGCCGCCTGGTCGCCGAAGGGAGGAACTTCCATGACTAACCACGAGGCCCTGTCACTGGCCACCCGCTGCGCCGAGGCCATGTTCGAGCGCGATACCGCCAGCCAGCGCCTGGGCATGCGCCTGCTCTCGGTCGCACCGGGCCAGACGATGATCGGCATGAGCGTGCGCGAAGACATGATCCAGGGCCACGGCACCTGCCATGGCGGCTACCTGTTCGCCCTCGCCGATTCGGCGTTCGCCTTCGCCTGCAACAGCTACAACGACGCCTGCGTGGCGATCGGCTGCAGCATCGATTACGTCGCCCCGGCACGCCTGGGCGACACCCTTACCGCCCACGCCAGCGAGCTGAGCCGCAGTGGCCGCACCGGTAACTACGACGTACGAATCGAAAACCAGCACGGCCAGTTGATCGCCCTGTTCCGTGGCAAGTCCTACAAAGTGCGCGGCACCGTGCTGGCGCAGGAGACCCCGAATGAATGACGCCCTGATCATCGACGCCATCCGCACCCCCATCGGTCGTTACGCCGGCGCCCTCTCCAGCGTGCGCGCCGACGACCTCGGCGCCATCCCGCTCAAGGCCCTGCAAGCGCGCCACCCGCAACTGGACTGGAGCGCCATCGACGACGTGATCTACGGCTGCGCCAACCAGGCCGGCGAAGACAACCGCAACGTCGCGCACATGGCCTCGCTGCTCGCCGGCCTGCCCCTGAGCGTACCGGGCACCACCCTCAACCGCCTGTGCGGTTCGGGCCTGGACGCCATCGGCTTCGCCGCACGGGCAATTCGCTGCGGCGAAGCCGGGCTGATGATTGCCGGCGGCGTCGAATCGATGTCCCGTGCACCTTTCGTCATGGGCAAGTCCGAGCAGGCCTTCGGCCGTAGCGCGGAAATCTTCGACACCACCATCGGCTGGCGCTTCATCAACCCGCTGATGCAGGCACAATTCGGCACCGACTCGATGCCGGAGACCGCGGAAAACGTGGCCGCGCAGTTCAATGTCTCGCGCGCCGACCAGGACGCCTTCGCCCTGCGCAGCCAGCACAAGGCCGCCGCCGCCCAGGCCAGCGGTCGTCTGGCCAAGGAAATCGTGGCGGTGGAGATTGCCCAGCGCAAAGGCCCGGCAAAAATCGTCGAGCACGACGAACACCCACGCGGCGACACCACCCTGGAACAGCTGGCCAAGCTCGGCACGCCGTTCCGCCAAGGCGGCAGTGTCACCGCCGGCAACGCCTCGGGGGTAAACGATGGCGCCTGCGCGCTGCTGCTGGCCAGCCCGCAAGCGGCTGCACGGCATGGCCTCAAGGCCCGTGGCCGGGTGGTGGCGATGGCCACCGCCGGCGTCGAACCGCGGCTGATGGGCATCGGCCCGGTGCCAGCCACCCACAAGGTGCTGGAACTGGCCGGCCTGAGCCTGGCCGATATGGACGTCATCGAGCTCAACGAAGCCTTCGCCGCCCAGGGCCTGGCCGTGCTGCGTGAACTCGGCCTGGCCGACGACGACGCCCGGGTCAACCCGAACGGCGGCGCCATCGCCCTCGGCCACCCCCTGGGCATGAGCGGTGCGCGCCTGGTCACCACCGCGCTGCACGAACTGGAAGAACGCCAGGGCCGCTACGCACTGTGCACCATGTGCATCGGCGTCGGCCAGGGCATTGCACTGATCATCGAGCGACTCTGACACGCCGGTCGCCGAGGGTTATTCTGCTCATTAGCACTCAAAGGCCCGCGTGCGGGCCGATGCACAAAAACAATTCGAGTGAAACCATGAATATGTCTGTTACCACCACCCTGCTTGATCCGATGGAAACCGCCAGCATCGATCAGCTTCGTCAGCACCAGCTCGATCGCCTGCGCTGGAGCCTGAACCATGCCTACCGCAACGTGCCGCTGTACAAGCAGCGTTTCGACAGCCTTGGCGTGCACCCGGACGACCTGAAGTCGCTCGACGACCTGGCCAAGTTCCCCTTCACCGGCAAGAACGACCTGCGCGACAACTACCCCTACGGCATGTTCGCGGTGCCCATGCACGACATCGTGCGCCTGCATGCCTCCAGCGGCACCACCGGCAAGCCGACCGTGGTCGCCTATACCCAGAATGACATCGACACCTGGGCCAACGTGGTGGCGCGCTCGATCCGCGCGGCGGGTGGCCGGCGTGGCGACAAGGTCCATATCTCCTACGGCTACGGCCTGTTCACCGGCGGCCTGGGCGCCCACTACGGCGCCGAGCGCCTGGGTTGCACGGTGATCCCGATGTCCGGCGGCCAGACCGAGAAGCAGGTGCAGCTGATCCGTGACTTCCAGCCGGACATCATCATGGTCACCCCCTCGTACATGCTCAATATCGCCGACGAGATCGAGCGCCAGGGCATCGACCCGCAGTCGCTGGCGCTGCGCCTGGGCATCTTCGGCGCCGAACCCTGGACCGCCGAGTTGCGCCGCGCGGTCGAGGAGCGCATGGGCATCACCGCCCTGGACATCTACGGCCTGTCGGAAATCATGGGCCCGGGCGTGGCCATGGAATGCGCCGAGACCAAGGACGGCCCGACCGTCTGGGAAGACCACTTCTACCCGGAAATCATCGACCCGGTGACGGGTGCGGTGCTGCCCGACGGTGAATACGGCGAGCTGGTATTCACTTCGTTGAGCAAGGAAGCGCTGCCGATGATCCGCTACCGCACCCGCGACCTCACGCGCCTGCTGCCGGGTACCGCGCGACCGATGCGGCGCATCGACAAGATCACCGGGCGCAGCGACGACATGCTGATCATCCGCGGGGTCAACGTGTTCCCTACGCAGATCGAGGAGCAGGTACTGAAAGTGAAACAGCTTTCAGAGACTTATGAGATACATCTGTATCGCAATGGCAACCTCGACGGCATGGATGTGCATGTGGAGCTCAAGCATGAGCTGCAAGGCCTGGACAGTGACCAGCAGAAGCTGATCGGCAATGAACTGAGCAAGCAGATCAAGACCCACATCGGCATCAGCGCACGGGTGCTGATCCAGCCTTCGCACAGCCTGAAACGTTCGGAAGGCAAGGCCTGTCACGTGTTCGACAAGCGTAACCAGGGCTGATTGCAGGCTTTCTCGACCCCGCTTCGGCGGGGTTTTTTGGGTTCCTCACGGAATCCTTGGGCTTGGGTGTTGAGGTGGTGTGCTTATCCATTCCATGCAGCGACGCTGCCGGCCCCTTCCGCCCTTACGGCGGCCTACTTTTTTCTTGGAAAAAGTAGGCAAAACCGCTCGCTCCTACATACGGCCC